>CAYVSD010000005.1:0-64661 GCA_964453315.1 uncultured Muribaculaceae bacterium
AAAAGATGAAAAGACTTCTTATACAGGAGATTTAATAAGCTTTAACGGTGCGAAAATAGGTAATTGCTCAGGTGTAATAGGTGATGTATGCTTTGCATCAACAGCAGTAATGGCAACTGCCATGTTACAACTTATCCAAGAAGTAGACCCAAGCTATACCATGCCGACATACTTCGACGGAATTGATTACTGGCAATTGGCAAATGATTATTGCTCAAAAGTAAAAGGTGGCAAACTTCCGACAATGGCACAACTGGCTCAAATTGCAAATGCATTATACGGAGTTAGTACAGTTGGCGTAAAAACCGCTAATTATGATCTAAACTGGAACGCAAACAAATCAGATGTATTTGCTGCTTTAGGAATTGAATCAACCGCGTCTTGGTTCGGCTTGTGGTCGTCAGAGCCTGACGGCATAGACTTTGCGTACTTCCGCGAATTCGACAGCACGTTTACGGAATACAACAACAACGTCCGCGCCGTCGACAATGAGCGTGCGGTTTGTGTCGGAGATTAGCGAGTAGCTTTATTAAAGGCGATAGGGCAATAAGTTCTTTTGGGGCGGGCGGGGATGAAATCCCCGCCCGACTGTTCTTTTAGCCCTTTATCCCATTGGTGGGGGTTGAATATACAACGGTTTTAATTCCTGCCAGTTGCATTCTTCTGATTGCAATTTCGCATAAGCTAATTTCGCAAGAATTTCACCCAAATTATAATCACCCTGCTGATAAGAAATTCCGCCTAAACGCGATTGCAATTTATCATCCGTAATCAAATAATAATCTTTATTTTTCAATAAATTTTCAACTTCTTCAAGCTCGACAGCCCCTTGAATTTCACCATTTAAATATAAATAAGCGCAGTTTTTGCGAGCATCAAGCGCCACCGCAGGGTTTAAATTTTCAGGTGCAATTTGCGCCAAAATCTCTAATGAAGATACTCCGACCGCCTTAATTTTTAATTGCTGTGCCATAATTCGTGCAACAGTTGTACATGCTCTTATCCCCGTAAAACTTCCGGGGCCAATATTTGTACCTATTGCGTCCAAATCTTTTGGAGTCAAATCATTAGATTTCAGCATTTGTTTAATGGTTGAAATCAAAAACGCAGAATGATATTTATTATCTTGATTTTTAACAATTTTAGAATCAATAATTTTATTATCCCGACTAAGCGCCACATACATTTTATCTAAACAAGTATCAAACACTAATATATTCACTATTTCAGTCCTTTTACAATCTTTTCACAATTTTGTCCGTATGCCGTAAAAGCATATTTTCTTGAATCATCATCGTCATAAGTTACATTAATTTCAATATGATCAAACGGAATTTCATTCTGAGAAAATTCTGCCCACTCCACAAAAGTAATCTGTCGGCCTTCTGAATATTCACGAAGTTCATCCACAATAGTTTTTACACCTTCATTCTCAAGCCTGTACAAATCAAAATGATAAATAGGAATTTTGGCACTGTGATATTCATTTAATATAACAAAACTCGGACTTGTAACCTTTTCTGTCACCCCTATAGCTTGAGCAACGAGTCGGGTAAAAGCCGTTTTACCCGCACCAATTTCGCCGTACAAATTTATGAAACAACCATCATTTTCAATAAGACGTGCAAACTGTTGTGCTAATTCTGCTGTATCTTCAATTGTTTTGCATACTTTTTCAAACTTAATCATTATTTATCACAACCTTATTTCTTCCGGTATTTTTCGCCTGATACAAAGCCTTATCAGCTTTTTGCATTAAATCTTCATCTCCGTCAGTTTCTTTTATCTCATATACACCAAGACTTATTGTTACCTTTATATTTTTCACCTCATTGTCAGGACTCACTTTTGAAATATCAATGGTTTTCCCTTCAATAGCCTGCCTTAAACGTTCTGCAACCATACGAGCTTCATCAATTTTTGTAAACGGCAAAAGTATTGAAAATTCCTCTCCGCCATAACGGCCTGCTATATCGTATTCACGAAGCTGGCCACGAATAATCTTTGCAATAGTTTTTAAAACAAGATCCCCCGCCGCATGCCCGTATGTATCATTAACACTTTTAAAAAAATCTACATCCGTCATAATCCCACAAAGCGGTGCATGCTGACGTTTGGCATTAGAAACTTCTTGTTTTATACGCTCTTCAAGCTGATGCCTGTTATAAAAACCTGTTAAAGCATCTAATGTTGCGTGCTTTAAAATTTCAGCATATACATTTGCTCTGTTAATAGTTGTACCTATTTGCACAGATAATTGCGCCAAATAATCCCGATCTCTGGACTCAATCTCCCCTGCCGTACTCTTTGCGACAAGAATTCCGACATTTTTACCTTCACTAATAAGCGGATGAATATATATTTTTTTATCTTCAGATAATTGCGGTGCTTGATCAGATTTTATCATATTTATAATATTTTCATCCCGACACAATGCCGGCCACGCAAGCTCATTATTCTGATTATTTTCATCTCGCAAAAAAATGTATATCAAGTAATCAGCAAAAAATTTATCTAACATTTCACCAATAATCGGAATAATATAATGAAGCTCATACTGAGTTTCAATTATCTTTGCAATATTCTTCATTGTATCGTGGAAATCAACATTCTTTTGCATTTTTTCATTCAAAATTAAATTTTGAATTTTTAATGAAATAAAAGATGCTGCAACTTCCAAAAAAGAATTTAAATCCGATGAAATATTATCAAATTCAAGATATCCAATACATTTTTTATGTTTGAAAATAGGATATTTTTCACCTTCTATTGACGCAAATAACTTTTCGTCCGTCACCACAGAAAAATTTATCACCCCGAAATTTTGATTAAAAAACTCACCTAAAGCAGGATACAGCGAATTTTCGCTATAACTTCCATTTAGAACTTTTGCAAGCTTTTCAATTTTTTCGAGCAATTTTAAACCTCAATTTTTCCGGCTAATTCATCCGAAATATCAAAATTTGCATAAACATTTTGGACATCGTCCAATTCTTCCAATCTTTCAACAAGGCGCAAAACCGATGTTGCAGTTTTTTCATCCGTAACTTCAATCGTATTTTTAGGAATTCTTGTAAATTCCGCCGTCGTGCTCTTGAAGCCTTCTTTTTCCAAGCCTTCAACAACTGACTGAAAATTCTCTATCGAAGTTAAAACTCTTATTCCATCCTCATCATTTTCTACATCGTCAGCGTCTAAATTTATTGCTGCATCAAATAATTTATCAAAATCAACATCAGAATCAAATTCTATACAGCCTTTTCTGTCAAACATAAACCCTACGCAATTTGTTTCACCCAAATTACCGTTGAATTTTGTAAAAATACTTCTTACATCACCTGCCGTACGATTTCTGTTATCGGTCATCGCTTCAACAACAACAGCAACACCACCTGCAGCATATCCTTCATAAGTAATTTCTTCATAATTATCAGCAGCTCCCGCTCCGGCACCCTTATCTATTGCACGTTTAATATTATCATTTGGAAGCCCTGCAGCTTTTGCTTTTTCTATAGCTGTACGAAGTCTGAAATTTCCAGCCGGATCCGGCCCTCCAAGGCGTGCTGCCACGATTAATTCTCTTGAATATTTTTGAAATACAACTGCCTTTTGTGAATCTGTTTTTGCTTTTTTGTTTTTAATATTTGCCCATTTAGAGTGTCCTGACATCTTTATATCCTCTTTTTATAAATACTTTCCTAAAAAAGAATACCACAAACCATTACGTTTTTTCAAGACAAGCAATATAAATGGCGCAACAGAAAATCTGCCGCGCCATTTTGCTATATAAAAAAATTATTTTTCGTAAATCCAACCATTTGTTAAATCTATTCTAATAGGTTGTAAAAGCTTCATATAAGCATAACCGTCAGCCGCAACTTCAAGTTTTTCACCTTTGAAAGCCCATCTTACGAATTTCATCCACCAATTACGATCTTTATATATTTCAGCTAAGCCGCTAAAATCTGTAGTTTGATCGTTTTCTGTCGTAATCAAAGTATTTTTAAGAACCAAAACACCGTTTCTTACAAAATATTTACCCGGTCTTACGTCAAGAATTTGGCCTCTAAGTCCGGCACCTTGTCTGATTAAAATAAAATGATCTCTTGTTACATAATTTTGCGGAATAACTGCGGTATACATAAGCCCACCTTGAGAAGTTTGAGAGCTTAAATAAGTATTTAACTTAATAGGAACAATTGTACCCGCAGGAATAGTTCCAACACTGCCTTGTACAGTTGCTGTATCAATCACAAAACCATCTCCGATTTTCTTTCTCATCGCTTCAGCAAGCTTTGCATTCGGATTTAATTTTGCCTGAATCATCATATTGTACAAAATCGCAGCAACTTCTGCTCTTGTTGCAGGTCTTCCTGCTTCAAGAGAATTTGACGCAGACGGAGCATTCACTATCATATTTAAAATTTCCGCTTTTCCCGCAGGAACTAAAAACCAATCCGGAATTGAAGTTGCATCTGTGTATTTTTGGCTCAAAACTTCCATAGCTTTTTCATCGCTAATAGATGTCGTCGTTAATGCATTTACAGCAACTGAAATAGATTCAGCTCTTGATACATTATCTTCAGGTCTGAATTGCTCGCCATTTTTATCACAAGAAATCAAATCGAAATACAATGCTTTTTGAATATCCGAATAAGCCCAATATTCTTCATCAACATCCGTAAAATGCACCGGTTGAGCCACTTTCGTATGTTCTTGTCCCAAAGCTCTGATTGCCATAGCTGCAAATTCTGCCCTTGTTACATTTTCATCAGGATGAAATGTTCCATCCGGATAACCAACAATAACACTTTTTTCTGTCAATTCTTTAATTTGCTTTGCAGCCCAATGATCATCACTTACATCAGGGTATGCAAAAGCTTGAGCGCAGCCTAACATAACAACAGCTGCAGATAAAAACAATTTTACTAACTTGTTCATATTCCCTCCTTAACTGATATTCAAAATTTTATCATGTAAAAATTCTATTTATCTTTTCCAAATAATCATTGTAACAAGTGTTAATAAAAACTATGAATGCAATTGAAAAGGACATTTTGTACAGTGCGCTTTCGGATGCAAAATTAAATTATCTTCAAGATCATACATTTTTGCCACCCTTGTAACTAAATTCGCGCCGCATTTTGGACATTTCAAGCCACCGGCACCGTTCAATATTAATTCCTTCAAACTTTCTATTATTTCAGGAGATACAATATTATCAGCTATATCCTTTTCAAGGATTTTTATCTCTTTTGGCTCACACTTTAAAACCTTTGCAAGCGCTTGACGCACTGTTACAGGCAAAAACAATTCCCGCCCTTCTTCGATTTCCTCTATTTCGGATTGTTTTACGTTTGCCATTATTGCAAGAGCCTTTACACTCAACCCCAATTCATCTCTTTTTTTTCTTATAAATTGCGCTAAAGTCCTCATTTTTAAATAATATCACAAACTTCCTTATTTTATCATGTTAAGAAATATTACAATAATTTTTACAAATCATGCAATTTTCATTCCTAAATTTTTTTTATAAAAGTACAGGGGAAATTAATTAAACAGGGGAAAAAAATTATGGCTACAAATCCGATTCCATGGCATCCGACATCAATGTCGGTAGAATACCGCAACTTTCAATATATGGGTTTACCATACGGAGGTTTTTATTTAAATGGCGGGAAAATAACACCCGCATCTTATGCTAACAGCCGATATCAGAACTATTTACCATTAATGTATTCTTGGTACGGCGGGGATTCGCAAGTCACTTTAGTTACTCCTCCCCTTCAATACATGCCGGGATGCACATTCAACGGATTGGCGGCTCAATACACCGGAACATACGCAATGCCATACGGTATGAGCGGCGGAGCACCAAGTATAAACCAAAATGACATTCGAGAAAGCGTAAGAGGCAACGTTGAGCAAGCTCAAAACTCAATGGCAAGCGAAAATATCCAAATTTGCTTGCGCGGCGCGAAAGGATTAAAATCTCGTATTGAAGCTAAAATTGCGGACACAAATACAACCGAAGAACAACAAGCAACTCTCAATGCAATTTTAGAAGAAGTTACAGCTTTAATTACCGAAGCAAACAATCTTAAAAGTGCAGGTCAAGATGATAATGGCACAATAGAACCTAAAGAAGCGTATCAAAAATCCGAAGAAATGATGAAAAAATTAACCGAGTTGCAAAACAAATTTAAAGAAGCAACTAAAGCGCCTGAAGAAAATACCGAAACAGGTAACACCGAAGGCAATGAAGGAACAAATAATAACGGAGAAGGAGGGAATTAAACCCTCTTTTTCCATATTAAAGACTTGATATATGAAAAAGGTTAGTAGAAAGTAGTGTAATTTTATCTTTCCTGCAAGTGATAACTTGCAGGTTTTTATTTAAAATACCTATTGATTTTTTATTTTTAGCATAATAATATCGCTTTTGTAGAGTGCTTACGCCAATAATCACTCAACAAAAAGGAAAAACTAAAATGTCAATTAACTTAGAAAACAAACAAGAATTTGCTAAAAAATTCGGAAAGAATGAAAAAGACACAGGTTCTTCAGCAGTTCAGATTGCAATGATGACAAAAAAAATTGCTGACTTAACAGAACACTTAAAATCAAACAAAAAAGATTTTGCTACAAAAAGAGGTCTTTTAATGATGGTAGGTAAGAGAAAGAAATTACTTGCTTACGTTAAATCAAAAAATCTTGAGGAATACAGAGCTCTTGTTAAAAAGTTAAAAATCAGAGGTTAATCTCAAAATAAAAAACCGGTTTTTTCAAACCGGTTTTTTATTATCTATTTTAAAAAACTTTTAACTTTATTTCGAATTTCGTCTTCATTCAAACTTCTATAATCAATATTTGAAGAAGTTATAGGCTGACTATATTCACATTTATTTATTGAATAAGCATCCCCTACAACTCCCGACGGCATTATTGACCATTTATACAAAGCCGTTGACATCCTGCGATAAAATTTATCCAACCACTGAATTTTTTGCTCTTTAGAAATATTATTCTTTTGTTCATATAAAAATTTAAAATTTAACATATCATTATAAGATTCTTTTTTATTTTCAACACGCCAAATTATTTCATCCAAAAATTCATAAGGCATAAGTGCATCTTCAGCAATCAACGGCTTGCCTGTTTTAGGATCAATAGCAAGTTCTGCTCCCGGTTTTTTATCTATAATACTTTGAGGAATTACATTTTTTTGCACACGATTTTTATTCATCCAACGAGCAAGCGCAAACAATTTTGTCTTTGTAACATCTGCGATAGGCGCGAAACCACCTGACATATCACCATTGATTGTCGCATACCCCATATAAGCCTCTGATTTATCAGAAGTTGCGATCGGCAAAGTTTTGCCAAATTCATTACTAATTCCCCATAAAATCGTTGCTCTGGAACGAGCCTGAATATTATCAGGAGTATAAGACTGCTTATACCTTTCATTCCATTTTTGTTCAACATCACTAAATAATTTTTGCAAATCATTATTTACTGTTTCAAACATATCCTTGATAGAAATTTGGGCAAAATTTATTCCAAGATTTTGAGCAAGCTGCTGCGCATCATTTTTACTCTCATCAGAAGTAATTTTTGACGGCATACTCACTCCCAAAACATTTTCAGCACCAAGAGAATCTGCAAGTAATACAGCACAAACAGTTGAATCCAACCCTCCTGATAAGCCTAATACTGCTCGTTCAAAGCCTGTCTTCTTAAAATAATCACGAATTCCTTGAATAATTGTTTTATATGTTCTTTCTAAATCCTGTTCATAATCAAGCGTAAAATCTTCTGGAATTTCACAATCTGAACCACTACAAACAGGAGCAATTTCACCCTCAGTGTCAAAAGAATTTACAACTAAAAAATGTTCTTCAAATGATTTGGCTCTGGCTATAAGATTTCCGTTACCACCATAAACTCTGCTTGCACCGTCAAAAGAAATATTATCAATAGCACCAACTTGATTGACATAAATCAATGGTGTTTTATATTTTTTTGAAAAATCAGAAAGTAATTTATTTTTAACAAATTCTTTTCCGTTACGAGATTCCGAAGCTGAACAGATTATAAAAACATCAGGTTTTTCCTCAATTTTATCTATATCGTATAAACTATCTTCCCCAATCAAAATCCCGTAGTTTATACCATTGATATTACAACATTTATATTGTGACTTGCGTATAATATTTTGAATTTTACCGTGAGCTAATATCGCCACCGCATTATAGTAATTATCAGAATTTTCGTCATTTGAATCCACAAACCCGACTATAGCAAAAGTTTTTGTAGTTATTTTTGCAATTTCATTTATCCATTTCAGATTATTGCGAACCACTACCGGATGACGTTTTATCACATCTTCAAGAGAAAACCCTATCAAAGCCGACTCCGGAAAAACAACTAAACCAATATCTAAATCCTGAGATTGATTAATATATTTAACTATTTTTTGTGCATTATATTCAATATTTCCTGCAATAGGATTTATTTGAGCTATAGCAATAGATTTTGACATAAAATAATATTACACCAAAAAAAAACTTTTGTGATATCATAACCATGCACAGCGGTATCGTCTAGTGGTCAGGACGGGAGATTCTCATTCTCCAAACAGGGGTTCAATTCCCCTTACCGCCGCCAATTAGAGTCCTCATTTGAGGGCTTTTTTGTTTTGGGGAATTGAACCCGCATTAGCTTATGCCATTGGGGGTTCGCCCCTCTCAGAAAAACTTGACATTTAGTCAACTTTTTCTTCGGCAGAGTCCTTACCGCCGTTTAATTTCAGACTTTCTTATTTTGCGTGTACCCGATATATACCCTTTTTATTCTACTGGCATTTAAATGTTTTTTAACACTTCTTAATATTCATGGCAATTTTTCAAAGGAAAAATACTTTATATATACAGAGGAAAAATTAATACGAGGAGAATTGAACTATGGGAGATGATAACAACACAATTAGTCATGGTACTTGGGGTGGTATGATATACAGTTATACCAAAGGTCATAAGCCTCAAAAGATGCGTGATGGCGATAATTATGTTTTGGTGTTTGACAATAATGAAAGATTTACCTATCCGGAACAAAATAGCTTTGTACCTATTACTAAAGAATATAACGTTCTTGGAACAAACAGAACTAAAACTGAAACTACGTATGTTCAACCAAAACTTGAATACTACGACCCACCAACAAATACAACAATTTTTGGCATGAAATCGCCAGTACCTAGAAGAAATATAAAGGTAACAGCAGCAACAAATTTAAAATATGAAGCAGGTGATGCCGTAGCAAATGTCAATGCTTATGATACTAATAACTGTACATTTAATGTTGGTACAAATAATTCTTCTTGGTTTGGTGATACTGTAACATTTCATAGCGGACAAGATAATCATTTCATCGGTGACGAAAAAGACACTTATATAGATGAACGAGGATACTTATATAAACATAGTTATGACCAATAAACAGAAAGCAGGTAGACTTTCTAGTTTACCAATACAATGTGGTTTACTAAAGTAAAACCTATAACTTGAATGAAAAAATAGGTTTATATGCTGTTTACGCTGATTTTAGTTTAATATCATATTTAAGCCCAAGTCCGTTCAATAGTTTGAATGCTGTTTCTAATCGTGGTTGTTTAGAACCATTTACTATTTCTGATAAATTGCTACGGTCTATTTTTAATTCCTTTGCAAGTCTTGTTATTTCACCACGACCGCTAGATTTTACACGAGCTTTAACAACATCTGTCAGACATCTGATAAATGTGTCTAAATCGCCATCTGTTAAAAACTCATTCAAGGTAAGTTCTAACCAGTCCTTTTGGTAGTCTTTATCTTGCAGGCGATTTATCAGGTCTGTTTCAAAATTTGGGGCATTCTGTATAAATTCTTGTAACTTATCTTTATTTAACATATTATGAGTTCCTTTCTATGAAGTCTTTGAAGTAATCATTGCATTGTTCTATAACTTTCTTTTGGTCTTTCTTTTCGCTTCCACCGACAAACAGGATTATAGTGTTATCTATATCATAGTAATATATCCTGTAACCTTTACCAAAATCCATGCGAAGTTCAGACAATTCAGATTTCTGTAACCAATGGTGGTCGCCATATATACCCTGCCTTAACTTTTCAACACGTTTATCAACTCTTGTCTAAGCTATTAAACCAGTCATTGTATGGGCATTCACCAGTTATAGTATAATAATGAATAATCTGTTTTTCCATATATTGATTTCCTATTAATATTGTAGGTCAGACCTACACGTTTGTCAATCCCATGTTTTAATTTCATGTTACAATAACTATGCATTTTCTGTTAGAATTTTTCAAAAAATCGTGTACCCTATATGTACCCATTTTATATTTACGAGTGATAACATAAGTTTACATAAATTGCTTTTTCTTACGAATTGACGTACTATTTTACATGAAAACGGCACTGTAAGGGGTTTCTCATTCTCCAAACACGGGTTCAGCGGATTTGCGTACGGACGTAAGTCCGGATAGCGAAGAAACGGAGCGACTAAACCGTAAGGTTTAAGAGCGGAGCTTTCTGAGCGTGGAGCAAATCCAAGACAATTCCCCTTACCGCCGAAATTCAATAATCAAAAAAAGATAATATAAGGATATTAATGGCTAAAGTTAGCGTAATCATACCGGTATATAACGTAGAAAAATATTTAAAAGAATGTTTAGATAGCGTTGTAAATCAAACGTTAAAAGATATTGAAATTATTTGTGTTGATGATGGCTCTACAGATAATTCAGGTGCAATATTGGATGAATATGCATCAAAAGATAGTCGAATAAAAGTTGTACATAATGAAAATAAAGGTGTAGGTAATGCCAGAAATACAGGACTTGGACTTGCTACCGGAGATTATATATATTTTTTGGATTCCGATGATTATATAGAATTAAATGCCTTGGAAAAATTATACAACAAATCAATAGAATTAAATTTAGATATTTGTGTTTGTATGGTAAAAGAACTTAATATTAATACATCACAAATGTCTATTCAAGAATACGCAATTTACAAACCATATCTGCCGAATAAAAATGTTTTTAGCAGTTATGATGTTAAAAATACTATTTTTCACCTTTTTATAGGCTGGATTTGGGATAAATTATATAAAAAATCTATAATTTTAGATAATCATTTAACATTTCCGGAATTTAAAAATTCAGAAGACACAGCTTTTACATATATGGCACTTATTTTAGCAAACAGAATATCTACAATACAAGATCCTTTAATTATTCATAGAATTAATATAACAACCTCTATATCCGTAAACAGAGAGAAAGAACCAGAAGCCTTTATCAGTGCAATGGAATTATTAAAAACTAATTTAAACAAAATAGGAAAATATAAAACTTTTGAAAATGGGTTTTTAAATTACTTTATAACTTTTTCAAAATGGCATTTAGATACGATTTCTGAAACATATAAAGATGATTTATACATAAAAATAAAAAAATATTATGAAACAAATATAAGAAAAAATTGCCATTATAAAAAATTAAATAATTATACTACAGAAATATTATATTTATATAAAAATTGTTCAACTTATGAACAACTTAAAAAACTAGAAGAAGAGTCCAATTATAACAGTACTTTCAAACAAAACCTTTTTTCAATAAAAAATTCAAAAAATAATGGATATAAAATTATAACAATATTCGGATGCAAAATAAAAATAAAAAAAAGAAAATAATGTAATAGTTAAACAATTAAAGACATTAAAATTATGCCGAATTAAAAAAAAGAGCCTTTCGGCTCTTTTTTTAATTTGAAGTGTTTAACAAACCGTAAACAGCATCCCAACCGCTAATTCCTCCGCGAATTTTAAATTTCGAAATGCGATTTGCAGTATTCTTTTTAGCTTTTTTGTAAGTCTTTTCGTAATTGGATGTCAATTTTTTGCTATCTTTTCTTGCATCTACTACTGTTTGAGCATAAGTTAAAAAGTTTCTGTATTCATTACAATTATAACCCACTTTCAATTTTTCAGGATAAACATAAGTAATATAATCATATACATTTAATGCTTTATCTGCATTCGCAGGACGTCCTACAATTGTATCCCAATATGTTGCTGTTTGCTTTGTCAAAACAACAATCAAAGCAAGAGGGTTATAGCCTGCTGTTACCATTAAATTTACCGCAACTAAATCTGCTTCTTTGTCTTGTTTAGAAGTTTTGTAATTTGTTGCAAATGTTTGCACGGATGTTGGCGTAGAAACCTCAGTATTAGATGTTGCTTGCAATAAAGACATTACTTTATTCGCAGAACCATGCCCGCAAATAATATGCCCTATCTCAGAAGCAACTACTGCGGCAACCTCATTGTCATTTCCGGCAAAAGCAAGCTCTGCGCTTGAAACGTTAATAACTTTGTTTGATACAAAATTAGAATTATCCGGAGTATCCGATACAACCATAAATTTAACATTTGTAGCAGGAATCCCGCTTTTGGTTAATAACTGTTGACCTACAGTCGGCACCTTTGCAGCCGCATCATAAGCCATTGATGGTAATGAAATTGCTATAACAGCAAAAAATGATAATAAAATCTTTTTCATCTTTAATTCTCTCCTTTCATGTAATTTATATTATATTCCAAAAAAAACTCTTGATTTTTACAATTTCGGTATTAGGATGATTTTGTAAATAAACTTATTTAGAGAAGGAGAATATTATGTGGGATAAAATAGAAAAATTCCAACTTTTACTATTAGCCGTAATTTTTACATTAGGCGGAATATTTGCAACATCTATTGTTGTCAAATCTATTTCTAATAATACTGTTTCCGTAACCGGTTCATACTCTCAAAACGTAACCTCTGACAGCGGACTTTTGGAATTTGATCTCAGAGCAAGAAAAGCAAATAAAGCGTTATCCTATGATGTTATAAACAGACAAAGACCCACCGTTATAAACTATTTAAAAAAACAAGGATTTAAAGAAGAAGATATAGAAATTAAATCAATTAATGCTTATCCTATATATGAAGTTACCGCAAACGGAATGTCTACAAACAAACTTGAAGCTTATGACGTAACTCAAAAAATATCAGTTAAATCAAAAGATGTTCAAAAAATTAAAAAGATTTCAACAGACATAAATGAACTTATTGAAAACGGTCTTGATATCAATATTTATGAGCCTGAATATTTTTATTCAAAACTTTCTGATTTAAAAATTTCAATGCTGGAAGAAGCTTCAAAAGATGCAAAACAAAGAGCTGCAGCAATGTTAAAATCGACACACAACAGAGTTGGCAAAGTAAAATCCGTAAAAATGGGAGTGTTTCAAGTAACCCCTGTTGATTCTACAAATGTTTCTGACTACGGAATAAACGACACTTCTTCTATAGAAAAGAAGATTACTTCAGTCGCAAACGTTATTTTTGAAATCAAATAAAAATTTTTCATTAATAAAAAAAATAATACTATTTAAATACCATCAGGCCGATAAACAAAATCTCTACGATTAAATTTATCGGCTTGACGCGTTATATACTTCTTGAATATTGACTAATATATATTATGTAATACCATAAACTTGATTATGGATTTAAAAATATCAGACAACTTACCCTTTAAAAATTTATACAATGCGACAGCTTATGTTCAAGAACATACACTCATAAACCGTGGAATTACAACTCTTGGAGGGAGTACAATTCCACAATGTATAATGTCAAATAATAAATACGAAGCTCAAGAACGCGCATTAATGGGAGGTATTTATTTTGTAGCGTCCTACCTAACCCCAATAATTTTACTGCCCTTATATAATAAACACTTTTTAAAAAATAAGGGAATTATAAAAACACTAGAAAGCTCCGGTAAAAATATTATTCAGGTACCTAAAAGATATTTGACACATAATGCTGATTTAAAAAAAGGACTTGATAAAACAGCGGAAAAATTTGATTTAAAAACAAAAAACGCATTTAACGAAATTTATTCCCGTTATAATAACCCTGACAAATTAAAAAAAGATTTACTTTCTGTTCACGAAAAAATATTAATGGCTGATTTTATCACAACCGGTTCAATGTGGTCACTAATTCCATGGATAGCAACAGAAACAACCGAAAGACGAACCCACAGACAGGATTTTTCGGCCGGATTTAATTTAAAACAAGATGTCCCAAAAACTAAAGATCAATTAAAAAAATCTAAAACGAGTAAAATTCTTTGGAATATACTATTTTCGATTGTGCCGGGAGTTTTATTTGCAAAAACAATAACAAAAGGATTGTCACATGCTACTTCAAAAATCGGCAAAAATTTACCTGACAAAATCAAAAATACATTTTTAACTAAAATTTCTAAAAATGCTCATCATTTTGATTATACATCCGGCACAAACATGTCAAAAACAATTTATGCAGCCATATGGATTTTATCAAGTTTCCCTGCAAAGATTATATCTTCCCGTGACAGTAATGAACGACGAGACAGAGCTCTACGTGATATAGGATTGTTCACAATGTTTTTTGGAGGAGATTTTCTCATAAACAATATTGCCGGAAGATGTGCTGACAAAATATTTGGCACAAAAATTATGAATGATAACAGCCAAAACAAAAATTTTTTTAAAAAATTCACTTTAAGTTTGCGTAATTTTAGAGATATTGAAAAAACAACAAAAATGACGCCCGAAGTTCTGCGCAAAACAAAAAATATCGGAGCCGGATTATATTGGTTTTCACTATTAACAAATACGGCACTAATAGGTTTTGGATTACCTAAAATTTTAAATAAAATTCTACGATACAACATTTCTAAAAAAAACAAGCAAGATTACATTTCTCAGAACAAATTATCAATCAAAGAATTTACCGGTAAAATATAAAAAATTTTATTAGCCAATATATTATTGATTTTTAAATTTATTGTCCTTTTACATTTCTTTAAAAAGAGTTTTAAGCGATTATATTTATGATAACCTAAAAAGAGTGTTCTATAGAAAATCTCTGTACAAAATTAATTAAAACAGAAAAGATATTAAATTACAAAATTAATAAAAATATTTATTTCATTTTATAAAAAATACATATAGTAAGAAAGTTTACAAAAAATACTACAAATTAACCGCACAGTATTTGATGCAAAAAATATTAAATAAATTTCTAAAAAGGGATATACTTTGAAAAATAAAATTAAAATTTTAATAGCATATCATAGACCTGCAATACTTTTCAAATCTGACATTTTAGAACCTATACATGTTGGAAGAGATGTTGCACTAACAAAGTCTAAAGACGGATTAATTAACAAAGGTGATTTAAATTGGTTAGAGCAAAATATGCGAGGAGATAATGAAGGAGATAACATCTCTCAATTAAACCGATATTTTTCTGAATTAACATCGCTATATTGGGCTTGGAAAAATTATGAAAAATTAGGAGATCCTGATTATATAGGATTAATGCAATATCGTAGACATTTTATATTCAATGAAAACACTTTTATTAACCACAAAAATACAAATATAGAAAATTGCTATAGTATTATTGAATTTAATTATGCACCTGAGAATTATTTAGATTTGATAGGACTAAATGACAAAAATATACAGGACTTATTAAGTAATTATGACTATGTAACCGTCAAAGAATGTGATTTTAGCTATATTAATATAAAGAGTGTAAAAAGTGATTTTATAAAAAATATAGAAGGTGTAAAGATACAAGATTATAACTTTATGTCTCAAATAGTTGCCCAAAAATATCCACATTTAAAAAAATATTTGGATCATCAAACAACAAGTGCAAAAAGCTATTTATATCAAATGTTTATTTTACCAAAAAATATATTTTTTGAATATATGAATTTTTTATTTGATGTGCTTTTTGATATATATAAGAAAAAAGATTTTAGTCAATACAGCGTGAACGGACAAAGAACTTTAGGATACTTAGGTGAAAAATTATTTGACTGTTATATAAGATATTTAAAAAATGAAACTTCATTAAAACATAAAGAACTAACATCAACTTTGATTTATTTTAATAAACCATATTCTGAAATTGAAAAATTAAGCAGTCAATATTTTAAATATGTTTTTAAAAAGAATAAATATAAATTAATATACAAATTAACATTTGGTAATATGAGAAAATCATATAAAAATAAATATAAGCAACAAAAAAGAATTGTAGAAACTATTAAAAATATTAAAAAAGGAAGATATTTATGCAATTAAAAGATATAGCCATAGTACTATTATGTTATGCAGATTTTGAATCGTTGGAAATCGCATTAGCAGCTCATGCAAAATTTTTAAATCCGGAAACAAAAATTTTTATTTTACAAAACGGAAGAGGAACTTATGATTGTGAACGTACATACAAAGTTGCGCAAAGATATGCTGAATTGTTTCCCAAAAATATAGTAGTAGTCGACTGGATTAAACCACAAAAACCTTATTATGCAATTAAACAATTACTTAATTCAAAAATAATGAAAAATTATTCATATATATGCAAAGTGGATGATGACGTATTACCTTTGACTGAAAATTGGCTAAAAGATTTAATGGAAAGTTATATAAAATCACATAATAAATATGCTGACGATTTAGCTTATGTTACTTCATTAGTTAATAATAACCCTTGGGGATTTATAAAAACTTTAGATTTAATGAACTTAAAAGAAGAGTATTTTCAAAATATTGCCAGAGAACACATAGCAGGTATGGGCGAAATTGTACCTAAAGATCAAATAAGAGAAGGATTATACGGTACAGTATGGCATAACCCTTATATTTCACGCTGGTTACATACAAAAACCACATTAAATGTTAATGAATTTATTAACAATTCTAAAAATGCAGACGATTGTTTGGTTAATCATAAAGAAAGGTATTCAATAAATTGTATGTTATTTAAAAAAGATTTATGGAATACCGTTAATATTGGTAGTTCTGACGATGAACACATGTTTCATCAATATTGTAAAACAAATGATAAAAAAATCGTGGCTTGCTGTAAAGTTCCAATGATTCATCTGTTCTTTTTTACTCAAAGAGATGAAAATAAAGATTTAATTCCTATAATTAGAAATTATTATGAAAATTGGCTTAATTTACCTTTCCCAATTTCAATGTGCCCAAATAAGAATTATGAAATAGAAAACAGGCTAAGATATATTGAAAATAAATTAATCGGTACAAAATATCAAACACATAAAAAGAACTCTTTTTTGAAAAATATATTTTCAATTAGAAATTCTGTGGATAAAAAACATAAGATTATAACTGTTTTAGGATTAAAAATTAAATTAAAAAAAATTAGATAAATTGAGAAATTATAAAATATAATAATTAGTACAATTACCTTGAAGGTTTATAGACTTCATTACCATCTTTTACATATTTTCGCAATTCTTGTTCCCCAAGCTCAGGTTCAATATTTCCGTATACAATTATTCCTCTTTTCTTAAATTCCTTAAACCAATGAGGCTTAAATCCCTCGTCAAAACCGGTAATTTCTTCTACTGTTTTAGAAGGTACACCGTAATATATTTCTTTTATACCTGACCACATATTTCCGCCAAGACACATTATACATGGTTCTGCCGTCACATAAAGTTTTAAATTATAAGGTGCCAAATCATAAGTCCCTAATTTTTGTTCAGTCGCTTTTATAGCATTCATTTCCGCATGATTATTTGAACAATGCTCATTTACAACAGAATTAGCAACCTTTACAATGAGATTTCCCTCACTATCATATATAGCTGCGACAAAAGGTCCTGATTTTTGTAAACGACTGCATATCATTCTGCAATTCCGTAATAATTTTGCTTGCAATTTTAACTTTTACAGGGTCAATTTTTTCGTTAGAAATAACCTTAGCACTTGCAAAACAAACAAATTGTAATGTTAAAATAATAATTGCAATAAATATTTTTTTATAGTAACTCCTAATAAACACAAAATAATATTATCACAAACAAAATTAAAGAGGATAAGAAAAACTTATCCTCTTTAATTTACGCCTGCCGCGATTGTCTTGACCTGTTCGCTTTAAACGTGTCTGCGCTTGAAGCCTTGATTAAATTGGATATTTTCAAGCCTTCAAGGCTCCGCACTCTGCTCACAGGTCGCTCGAACGCAATACAGCGTTCTCTTCGCTGACATACAAAATTAAAGAGGATAGGAATAAATCCTATCCTCCTTAATTTACGCCTGCCGCGATTCGAACGCGGGACCCTCTGCTTAGAAGGCAGATGCTCTATCCAGCTGAGCTACAGACGCTCATTACTTACCTTGCACAATTTATATTAACACGAAAAATTTTTCACGCAAGTACATTTTTTATAAACAATAAGTTCTTTTTATTATTTTGCCTTTGATTTATCTGCCAATTCCGAATCAACTCTTAAAAATACAGGATAAATTTCTTCCTTAGAAATCAATTTACCAATTTTTATATTTGAAGTCGTAATTTCATCATATTTATTCGACAAATCATAAGACAATTGTTTTGCCATATCAGCAGCAATATTCGGACAATATGGATAAATTAAAGATGAAATAATACACATTATTTCCAAAACCGTTGCCAAAACCTGACCGCATTCTGTCATCTTTTCTTCTTTTGCAAGTGTCCAAGGTGCATTGTCGGTTACAAATTTGTTTGTAGCATCAACAAGCGAAATTATCTCCTGTGCTGCCTCCTGAATTTCAAAATGATTAAAATGATTTTCAACAATTTTTACAGTACCCAATGCTGTTTTTAATAAACTTTCAGCTTCTTTCGAACGATTTGTTAAAAATTCTTCTTTTATTTCTCCATCAAAATATTTTACAAGCATCGATAAGCTTCTATTTAAAAGATTGCCCATGCTGTTTGCAAGATGAGCATTCACTTTTTCTTTGAAATCTTGATCGGAATAATTCCCATCCTTTCCGCAAGGAGCTGATGTCGCCATATAATATCTAAATGCATCAGGGTATTTTAATTCAAAATTTTCTAATACTGATGTCGGAGATACTACATTACCGAGTGATTTTGACATTTTTGTTTCATCAATCGTAATCCACCCGTGTGCAAAAATATGTTTTGGCAAAGGTAAATCTAATGCCATCAATATTCCTATCCAATAGATACTATGAAATTTTAAAATATCTTTACCGATTACATGCACATCAACAGGCCAAAGTTTATTAAATTGTTCACTTGACCCATCTGGATCATAACCAATTGCCGTTATATAATTTGAAAGCGCATCAATCCAAACATAAATAGACTGATTTGGATCATCCAAGATATCAATACCCCAGCCAACATTTTCTTTTGAACGGGAAACAGAAATATCTTGTATATCTTCTAATTGATTTAAAACCTCGTTTGCTCTAAAAGCCGGCACAATAAAATCAGGATGTTCTTTAATATGTTTAATAATTGCGTCTTTATATGCAGAAAGTTTAAAGAAATAATTTTCTTCTTTAACGATATCCGGTTTTTTCAAATGATCAGGACAAAGCCCTTCTTCAGTCAAATCTTTTGGGTTCAAAAAACACTCACAGCCTTGACAATACCAACCTTCGTACTCATGTTTATAAATATCGCCTTTATCTTTTAATTTTTGGAATATTTTTTGAACAATTTTTTCATGTTCTTCATCAGTTGTTCTTATAAATTTGTTATAATTAATACCTAAAGCTTTCCAAGCATCTTTAAATTTTTGTGCATTTTCGTCGCACAATTCTTTTGGAGTTCTTCCCTGAGCTTGAGCGGTTTTTTGAATTTTTATACCGTGTTCATCTGTTCCTGTAAGGAAAAACATATTATCAGTTCTCAGACTATAATGTCTAGCGATAATATCTGTTAAAATTTTTTCATAAGCGTGCCCAATATGCGGAGCGCCATTCACATAATCAATTGCGGTTGTCAAATAATATTTATCCATTCTGCATCCTTCTTAAAAAATATTATACATTTCTTTGAGCTTTAACACGGTCCATAATTGCTTGGAATTCGCTTTCTTCGATAGTTTCTTTTTCGAGAAGCTCTCTTGCAATTGTTTCAAGCATATCACGGTTTTCAGTTAATAAACGTTTTGCTTCTTCATAACGTTCGTCAACAATACGTTTAATTTCTGCGTCAATTTCATACGCAACTTGTTCGGAGTAATCTCTTTGATGCCCGAAATCTCTGCCCATAAAAACATTTTCTTGATTTTTACCATAAACTACAGTGCCGAGTTTGTCAGACATACCCCAAGCTGTAACCATTTTTTTAGCAGTATCGGTTACGTTAATAAGATCTTGGGATGCTCCCGTACTTACACGTTCTTTACCGTAAACAATTTCTTCAGCTGCGCGGCCGCCAAGAGCCATTGTAATTTGAGCAAGCAATTTTGCTTTGCTTACGTGTACACTCTCATCTTTAGGACGAGTCCAAGTTACACCCAAAGCCATTCCTCGAGGAATAATTGAAACTTTATGTAATTCATTTGCATCAGGCAATAATTTATCAATCAAAGCATGCCCAACTTCATGGTATGAAGTAAGTTCTTTATCTTCATCTGTCAGAACTCTGCTTTTCTTTTCAATACCTGCAATTACACGGTCAATCGAAGCATCAACATCTTCCATTGTAATTAATTGTTTATTTTTACGTGCTGCTAAAAGTGCGGATTCATTTAACAAGTTTTGCAAATCTGCACCGGAAAATCCCGGAGTTCTTTTAGCAAGAATTTTTAAATCTACGTCTTTATCTAACTTTTTATTTTTTGCATGAACTTCTAAGATTTTTTCACGACCCTTAACGTCAGGTGCATTAATATATATTTGCCTGTCAAATCTTCCCGGACGTAAAAGCGCGTTATCTAAAATATCAGGTCTGTTTGTTGCCGCAATTACAATGATATTTGTATTCGGATCAAAACCGTCCATTTCAACAAGCAATTGGTTAAGAGTTTGTTCTCTTTCGTCGTGTCCGCCGCCTAAACCGGCACCACGCTGACGTCCGACAGCATCAATTTCATCTATAAAAATTATACAAGGTTGATGTTTTTTTGCTTGATCAAACAAATCTCTAACACGACTTGCTCCGACACCGACAAACATTTCAACAAAGTCTGAACCGGAAATTGAGAAGAACGGCACATTTGCTTCTCCCGCAACAGCTTTTGCCATAAGGGTTTTACCTGTTCCCGGAGGGCCAACTAAAAGAACACCTTTCGGAATTTTAGCACCGAGTTTCATGTATTTTTCACCGTTTTTGAGAAAATCTACGATTTCTTCGAGTTCTTTTTTCTCTTCGTCAATGCCTGCAACATCTTTGAATGTTGTTTTAACTTTAGAATCAAGAAGCATTTTTGCTTTGCTTTTACCAAATGACATTGCTTGATTTCCGCCCATTTGTATAGCTTTTGCCATAAATGCAAGCGAACCTAATATAATTATTGCAGTTAGAATATTCCAAGTCATTTTGTTTGTTTCGGGTGCTTTTTTGACGTTAATATCGGCACCTGAAGCGTTTAATTTGTCCATTAGTTTAGGGTCACTAATTGGAGTTTGAACTCTAAATTGATGTATAGGAGCTTTAGAAATCCCTGCTTGCGGAGTCAAGAACGGAGAAGTTGTGTTTGCTTCTTGGTTATTGCTTGCAGGTTGTTCTACTTCCGGTTGTTTTGTTGGAATTGCAATAATATAATCATTATATTTATCAATTTTTGAAAATTCTTTATTTTCGAGTTTTTCCAAGAAATTTGAGTAAGAAATTTCGGTTGTACTTGTTTCAGGTCCTGTCATGAATATTGTTGAAATAAACACTATAACAATGATTGCAAGTATAACGTACATTCCTGCTGATTGATTTTTATTCATATAAAATAACCTCTTTAAAATAGCTCTGAAAAAATTATAACTTAAAAAATAAATAAAATAAAGAGATTAGTCTTCAGATAGTTTAAAATTTTGCGGTAAACGCTTTTCCAATTCTTTTACAAATTCTGAGAAAGTCATACCGAGCGCTTCTGATAATTTCCATAGGGTAGAAATCTGAACATCTCTTTCCCCTTTTTCAAGCTTGGCAAGAGAAGAACTTGGAATATCGTATTCATAGCTTAAAAGTAAAATTCCTTTATTAATAATGGCTCTTTTTTGTTTGACAATTTCTCCTATGGTTTTAAGAAGCAATTGTTTATTTAATTCATTACGCTTTTTTGTTCTAACCATAAAATTAATTTTATTCCTTCATGTCGAATTTGACATCACTTATAAATCATGGTATATAGAACATGTTTAATAAGATATAGGAGGAAGAATGAACGGAAAACACGGCTTTACGTTAGCAGAGGTATTAATCACCCTGGCAATCATCGGTGTAGTCGCTGCAATGACAATCCCTACATTGATTGCAAAGATTAATGAAAAGGTTACAGAAAACCAACAAAAGGTATTCAAAGCAAAATTATTGAAAGGTTTAAATCTTACAAGAACGGCGGGTGAATTGAATAACACCTACACATCAACAGAGGATTTCTTACGTAACGGATTAAGTAAACATTTAAAAATAACAAAAATCTGTGGACCGACAGAGATAAGAAACTGTGTACCGTATGATTCAATTCTTTATACGACATCAGATAATAAAGAGGACAGCGTAGATGTAAAGGATATAGATACATCAACAGAACTCAATTTAAGTGAAGATGACGGCTATAGAGATATAGCATCTTTTGTAATGGGTGACGGTACAGTAGTAATAGCATCATACAAACTGGATTGCTTGGTAGACGACGGAGAACTGGATAAAGATATCGGACAAAATCCGTGCTTTGCTGGTATCTATGATTTAAACGGCAGCAGAAAACCGAACAAAATGGGAAAAGACTTACAAACATTCCAGACAGCAAGCTTGAAAATTAACAAAGGCCCTGCAGTATTAGCAACACTCAATGGAGTAAAGATAGTATCCACAGCCACAGTACCAACACCAATGACACAGGCTGACTGCGAGACTAATAAATCTAAATACGGAATAAATGCATGCCCATGTGACAACGATTACTGGGCAGGGGCGATGAAAGCATGCAAAGACATGGGCGGTCGTTTACCAACCGAAGCAGAACTTGCCAAGATAGCCAGCGAACTATACGGAGTAACAATAGGAGCAACAGAAAGCAAAGACAGCGTAACCTTAGACGAATCAAAAATCCCGACATCACTTTCCGGTTTAGGCTCGTCCTGGTACGCCTTGTGGTCTAGTTCGGAGCACAGCGCTAACGAAGCAGGCTACCGGGGCTTCGACAGTTGGGACACGGGCAGGAGCAGCACCACCCGCAACGATTCGAGTGTCAGGGCGATTTGTGTAGGTGATTAAAAACTTTATCTATTTACCTATTTAAAAAAAAACAATCAGGCAGGTTTGATAGGTTCTTTAAAGCAGGCGGGGATTTCATCCCCGCACAACCTATATTTATTCAAAACTTTACGCAATTTCTTCATATGCTTGCGGATTATTTAACAAATCATAATTAATTTCGTTTTCATTATCCGCAATAGTTGCTGCAACAACAGCATCAGAAGTTACGTTCAATGTTGTTCTCAACATATCTGTTATTCTCTCAATTGTAAACAAGAACGCAAAGCCTGCAACAAGCTGTTCGGGGCTCAATCCCATTCCGTTAAGAATAAGAGCAATTGTAATCAAACCTCCGCCCGGGATTCCTGCGCACGTACTTGATGCAATAATTGCAAGCAGTGCAATTTGTACAATCAAGAAAATATCCAACGGCACTTGATAAGCTTGTGCTAAGAAAATAACCGCAACGGTTTGCAACAAAGCTGTTCCGTCAAAATTCAACGTAGCACCTAATGGCAATACAAAACTTGAAATTTTATGAGAAATTCCGCGTTTTTCACAACAAGCAATAGTTAAAGGTAAAGTTGCCGCAGAACTTGCGGTGCCGAATGCAACCATTACAGCTTCCGCAATTGCCGAAAATAATATTGGGAAAGATACTTTTGAAAAACATTTCAAAAATATCGGATAAACCATAAACATTTGGATTGCAAAACCAAGCATTAATACCCCGAGATATTTTGCAATAGGAGCAAAAATATCGATACCAAAGCTTGCGATAGCACTTGCTGTTAGTGCAAAAATACCCGGAGCCGCAAACAACATAATCCAATCCGTAATTTTCATTGTCGCAGCAAACACAGATTCAAAAAATGAAACAATCGGTCTGTTTACATCTCCGACTTTCGACAATGCCAAAGCGAATAACACAACAAATAATATTATCGGAACCATATTTCCGCTTGCAAAAGCTTCCATCGGATTACTCGGGATAAACCCTAAAAACATATTTAAAATGTTGCCTTGTTGCTGCTGCATCGCAGTTGAAACAGAATATTGAACCTCTGTTGCAATGTTTGATGAAATATACTGAACAGCACCTGTTCCAGGTTGGAATAACAAAGCCAAAGCACTTCCGATAGTAACAGCAATAGTCGTTAAAATACCGTAATACAAAATCATTTTTGTACCGAATTTGCCAAGCTGCTTGTTATCCCCAATACTTGTTATACCAATAATTATCGCAGATACAACCAAAGGAATAACCACCATTTGAATAAGTCTTATAAATATTTGACCGACAAAAGTCAAAATATTACTAACTAATATGTTTGGATGTGAATATAAAAATATTCCTACAAAAATACCGGCTATAATTCCGAAAAATATATGCCAATTACGCTTAATTCCAAGTCCCAACGCTATTAAAATCTGCATGTGAAGCTTCATATTTCTAATCCTCTGAAATAACTATAATTTAACGAATTTATTATACAACTTTATTTTTAAAATTTCAAGTAAAGTATTTATTGTATTTTACTTATTAATATTTGTTAAAAATGATTTCTTTATTTTACTTTTATATGTATAATTTAGTTAGGAAAAGGAAGCGGATATGATACTTGCAATTATTGTTTTATTATGTGCTTTTATTATAATTTTCGGAATTAAATTTGCACCGGCCAAACTCACAGGCATAATTCTTTTTGCTGCAGCAATATGTATTACAGCAGGAATTTGCATTTCTCAGCCAGTTATGCATAAACCTTTTTCTATTAACATAATTGAATATCTTATAAAATTTAACGATGACGGCTCTGTTTCTACTACAAAGCAAACAACCACTACCGTTTTAGAGGGAAAAAATCAAAAATGAAAAAAATAATCGCGTTAATAATTACATTGTTTTATATGAGTACAAATGCTTGTTTTGCATTTAGTGAACTTTATTATTTAAAAAATACTCAAGGTATGACAGTACATAATTTTGTATCAGAAAATTATTCAAAATATAATTTTCGAGTTACAAAACAAAATCCGTACTACGGTGTTTCGACTAAAAACAGCAGTGAATACGCAGTTGTAATTTTACAACAAAGCGGTAATAATTTGTTTTATTACTACAATTCAAACACCAATAAAAAACTCAATAAAGCAATTTTAAAAGCAATTAAAAATGCAAACATAACTTATGAACAATCATTCAATCAAAATATAATAAGCGTATATGACAAACTTGCACAAGAAACAATTTCTCCATCCAACAACGTCAACAAATACACTTTTGAAGAACCAAAAACAAATTATACAAATTTTGGATACGCAAATAATCAAAATACCAACCGCCAATCAAATTCTCTGCAGGGTTATGTCGGGCAAATAGCAGAAGGAACTAAATTCCAGACATATTTGCAAAATCCGATTAACACAGCATCAGCAAAACAAGGTGACCAAATTATTGCCGTTTTGACAAAAAATTGGGTTTATAACGGTCATGTTGTTGCCCCTCAAGGAAGTTTGGTTTACGGAAACCTGATAAAAGCACGTCCTGCTTCTTACGGATCAAGAAACGGCCGTGTTGTTATAAACTTTAACCGCTTAGTTACTCCGGAAAACAAAACTTATAACATTTCCACCGAAGAAATTGATTTTACGGTAACTAACGAAGGGAAATTATCAAGAACTGCCGGAAGTGTAGCAACCGGTGCGGCTTTAGGCGCATTAGCAGGGTTGATTATCGGTGCAATCGGTTCAAATAATATTGGTTCCGCGGCAGCAATAGGAGCAGGCGTTGGAGCCGGTACAGCATTGTTAGGAGCGGGCGTTGAACGAGGAGTTGATGCCGAAATTCCTTCTTTTACGGAATTAGAGTTAACACTTAAACAACCGCTTAATGTTACTATAAATTATTAAACAAATGAATAAAAGAGTCATAATAACAGGAATTTTAATATTAGCAATCGCAATTGTAGGGAAATTACTTTTTGTAATCGGTAAAAACATAAAAATTGACGATTTCCATAAGGCTGCCGTAATTTTTCTTATAGATTCCTCTATCTCTAATCAAGATATGCTTCCTGAAGAAATTAAATATATAAAATCATTATGCGCAATTCTTGATCCGGAAGATGCAATTAAAATATTAAAAGTATCAAGTTCTTCATATCTGATTTTTGAAGGTTCACCGGGAGATTCATCAGGAATATCAAAATCTTTTAAAGAATACACCAAAAATGACAATAAAAATTCCGCAGCGTACGGTGAAGCTCTAAAAAAAGCGTTTAATCATACTTTAACAATGAAAAAAGAAGGTTATGTTCCTGCTGTTGTTGTAATAGGAAATCTTGCAAATGAAGGAGAGATTTCAAAACAGATTAACTGGCAGACTTTACCTGAAAATATACAAAAAGTAAAAAATTACATACCTGAACTTGCAATGATGTTTGTTTTCGCCCCTCCGGAAAAACTGGATATGGTAAAAACAAAATTAAATCCCATTTTTGGAGAGAAAAAACTTATCGTTGCAAATAAGGCCAATATAAGTAAAGCAAACAGAAGATTTTTAGAAGCAATAGGACGATAAAGGAGTAAAATAATGGCATTTATTATCAGTTCAAAAAATAATGAAAAAACATTTTCAGACAAAGAGCTTGTAAATATAAGCTCAAAAGACGGCTTTGATTTTAAACTTGATGTCGGATTTAATTTTATGCTTGCTGTTCAATATGACAGCAAAACAAACAGATGCGTTCTTTTAAATCAATTCGGCAGTAAAAAGTTTTTATTTAAAGGAAAACCAATTCCAACAAGCCTTGAAATAGATAAAGTTTGCAAAATTATGGTTGACGGAACTGACGAATTTCTAACAATTAAAGTTTTAGGAGAATCTGCAAGCAGAACAATATCTGATGAAAATATTACAGAAGATGATATGAAAGCAATTTACGGAAATGATATTAATGCCGGAGCAAAATTAAAAATAGAAAAACGCAAAGGAGAAATTGAAGGAGCGCGCGTAGCGATAGTGAAAGAAATTGCGGCTCAAATTAATTCTTTAAAACATAAAATTTCTATGAATTCTAAAGGCGGAATTTTATTACACATAGCATTATTTTTTGCTTCTTTAGTTTGCGCATTTGGTGTTTCAAATTATTTAACAGGTTTGCCGTTAAGTGATGCCGGAAATGTTATTCAAATGCCTACTAATATGAAATTGATATTTGTATACGCTTTTATCGTATATGGCGTAGGTTTAATGCTAAAACAAGGGATTTTCTTATATTTCCAAAATAAAATCGGACAAGACACAACAACATCAAGAATTGCCGAGAAATTTATGATAATGCTGTCTTGCGTATTTTACATAGCAATTTATGTAATTAACGTACTTTATTATTTGACACCGAAAACAATTTCTTTATTTGCAGTATTTATTTCATTGTTCTTTGTAGGCACAGCCGCAACTTTAGCTCTTGGATGCGGATATTTTAAAAATACAAATACCGAAACAAGACAAGAACTTGATCATTACGAATACAGAGAAGATTTTGAACGTGTAATTAAAGAATACCAACAATGGATTGAAAGATTTGTAAACACATTAAGTGCTACAAAAATAAGAAACATTAAAGATAAATTATTTATGTTACAAATTAAAGCCGCAGGGGAAATTCTTTTAGGTATATTAACAGCACCGTTTTTGGCTTATGGTGTATCAAATACTTTAGCTTCTTGTTTCCCTGAAGCAGCCGGCTGGATAAGAATTTCGGGATTAAGATTCAGCCCGATATTTCTTGTTCTTGCGACATTTTTAATTATTTTTGCATTCTTTGCATTTGTAAACGGATTTTTCTCTAACAAAAAAATTCTTGCTTCAAATGTATTAAAACAAGACGGATTTAGTAACTATCTTCAACACGGTGTTGAGATTTACGGACTTGAAGGTGTAAAAAAATTAGATAAAGAAATGCGCCGTTCATTCATAATCGGTATTGCTATCGTTATTATTGAATTTTCAATGAACGTGTCATACTTTATGCAGGAAATCGGACAAGATTTAAGCGGTATGGCGCTTAGTGCCGTTGCAGCTCTCGTACCTACAGCATTACTTATTGCCGAAACCTATATGCTTAGTCAAACAAAATTTGAAACTTTTGCAAGCGAAGAATTACTTGCAAAAATAGATAGAGATTAATGAATTACAAACTTTTTTTAATAATATTATTAATTTTAACCATTATTATGACATCGTGCATCTGCATAATGAAACCGCAGATGCACAAGTCTGTACTTGTTTATAATTCGGATTACAAATTAGAACCTAAGCAAGAAGTCACCATTGAACAAAAAACACTTCCAACAATGCCTTCTGAACCCCAAAAACAAATAGTAACACAAAATACAATTCAACCGGTTCAAACTCAAAAAGTAGAACTTAAACCGAAAGTAATACACATTTTTAGAGATTCTCAGCCTGCTAAAAAAATTGAGATAAAATCAACAACAACTAATATTATTCAGCCAAAACAACAAGTTAAAACTCAAGTGCAAACTCAACCAAAAACAATAACAAAAACTGATTATAATATAGACGTAAAACAAATTGCTCAAAGAACAGCCCAAAATGTTCAAAAACCTCAAACGACATTTACGCAAAATACAATTACAACAAATCCTTCAACACGAATTCAATATACACCCCCTGCCAAAACAAAACCAGTTCAATCACAGACAACCGTAAAAACAACCCCTGTTCAAAAAGTTTTAACGGTGCAAGAAGAAGAAATTTTATGGAACAGATGGCGTTCAAATTTACAAAATCAAATTATGAAAGATGTAAAATTACCGACTATTCCTACAGGGACAGTTTTTAGGTTTACGTTTAATGTTGACAAATACGGTAAAATTTCAAATGTACAAACTTGGTCTGATACTTCAAAATATACACCACACGCAATTCAATATATTGCGCCTGTAATCAGAAGCTATCAAGGCCGTTCTATATTAAATTTTCCTGTAGGTTCAAACAGAACAAATACACAAGTTTCAGGCGGCTGGAAAATTTCACCGAATGCTAAATTTTCTACTCCACAAGATTATAATGATACCGAAAGGATTACAAAATAAATGTTTAAATGCACGGAATGCGGAGCTAAATATGATATAAAACCCGATTACTGCGACTGCGGTAACGATACCTTTATTCAAGAAAAAGAAGAACAGCCTAAAAAATCTTCCCACGCAAAAGAACAGCCAATAAAAACAAAACCGGCAGCTAAACCCAAAATCGAACACACAAAATCGACTGTATCCCCAAAACCTGCAAAAAATCACAAAGATTATGATATTATTTCATTATCAATTCTTTTAACTTGTGTAATATTATCTTTATGCATAATTTTCTTTATAGGTAACCCTAAAGAACAAACCGTTCAAAAGGATAAAACAGAAAATTCTACTGTTCAAATCGCAAATATACCTTCATCAGTTAACGGTTTTTGGAATAATTCAACAGAAGGTGTCGTTTCTGACAGTTCTTTAGTTAAACCTAAAGCTATTGAGCAACCAAAACAACAGACAATACAACCTGAACCTCCGCTTATACAAAAACAGATTATATATGTACATGATGCACCGTCTTATACGCCTGCACCAAAAACACAACCCCAAATAACCACAAAACAAATAACTCCTGCTAAAACTCAAACAAAAAAACAAATAAAAACTCAACCAAAAACAAATACAACACCAAAAACTTCAACTACAAGCAATTTTCAAAATATGCCTCAAGCTCCATCCTATGCTAATTCCTTAACAAATAAAATTAAACAAAACATTTCAACACAAACAACAAAAACTTCACAACCTGTTCAACCACAAAACAAACCCTTTCAAACAGCACAAATAACAAAACCCCAAACAAATACAAAAAATACAACTACTCAAAATACGACACCCAAAACAACCGTTTTAGCGCCTGCTCCTTCAACAGTTGTAAAAGTTAATACTGCAGCCGCAAAACAAGAACTTGCAAATTATAAAATTTCTTTAAGAAATACAATCGGTAAAAAAATAGATTTTACAAAAGTTGTGGGGGACGGAGACTGCGCAATAACGTTTAAATTAGATTCTAACGGCAAACTTATAAATCGCGCATTTTCAAAACAATCTTCAAATATTACTTTAAATGATGCGGTTTATGCTGCAATGATGTCCACACCAAGCTTTAGTGCTCCGCCTTCTGCATATAAAAACGAAATATTAAAACTCAACGTTAAATTTTACAACGGAAATTTCACAATTAATTTAAACTAGTCTTTGATAAATTCATAATTTTGTTCAACAGGCTGAATTGGTGCAGTCGTTGGCTGAGATTGAATTGATTGAGTCATAGTTGTAGAAAAATCCGACAAATTATTTATATTATAAAAATGCCCGCCTGTTGTTGAAGAAAGACAAGTCAACGCTCGAGAAGATGATGACACAAGAACAACATCAATATGAACATCCGAACGTTTTTGCATTAAACGTTTTGCAAATTCACAAGGATCTCCACCGCAATTTTCACCTCCATCAGTAATTAAAACAATTTTTTTCGGAGTTAAAGTGTCCATTCCTGCAAAATCTTGATTAACCGTTCTATCAAGAGCATAAACCAAAGGGGTCGCACCACCTAAATTAACAGAATTCATACCTGCAAGCAACGCATACCCGTTTGCCGGTGCAATAGGAGAAACCTGCTGTGTTGCAGCACATACGCCTGTTGTTGAACCAACAGGATTTGCTTGGGTTATCACTGCAATTTTATTACCTTTTTTCTTTACTAATTGTTTAACTTCTCCCACAACTGCGCCCGCAGGAGGATTATACCCGTAATTATCATGCCCGAAAACACGAAAACCCAAATTAATCGAAGACGGAATTTGCCCGACAATAGATGTCATACTTCTTTTAGCAACACCTATCCAATTAGACATACTGCCTGAAAAATCCATAACTATTTCAATTGTTCCCACCTGATTTGCATTTACCATATTAGAAGATACATAGCTTTGAGCCTGATAATTATTAAAATAATTTTGATTTATAGCATTTGAAGGTGCAGAAATAATGTTTCCGTTACTTTTTACCTGCCCTGAAGTATTAACCGTATACTTAGCGGCAAACGCACAACCTGTCGTAATTAAAAACAATGAAATCAATAAAAGTACAACTCTATTCATAAATTTCTCCTAAAAAATATATTAACATAAAAAAATTATCAAATAAAATATCAAAAATATTTTTTAGCACTTTTTACATAACAGTAATCACATGAATTAAAGGAGCAAAAATGAATTTTCCAAAAATTTTAAAACCATTAACAGACGAGCCCCAATTAACCGGAAGATTATTTACAGGCGGTTGGGAAACTATTGGACACATAAAAAGAAAACCGGATAAAAGAACAACCGAACAATTATTAGAAAACATTGATTATTATGCACAAAGATGTCCTGAAGTTGCACAATTTAAAAAAGAATTAAAAACAATAAACCCACAACACCTTGGACTTGTTTCTGATATATGCGAACTTGCAAACCACAAAGAATTAATTAACACCGCAATAAATATGAAAAAACCTTCAGCTAACGGGAAAAGTTTGTTTCAATTTTTAATGGAAATAATCCCGAAAGCATCAAAAGAAAATCCCGCGTCATTAGAATTATCAGAATCAATAATTAATAATGCAGATTCTACTGCCGCAAAATATACCCTTGGAGCAATAAGCCCGTTATATGAATGCAAAGAAGCTGCAAAACACATTGAAGCAACTGTTCCGTTAGTAGAAGACATCGCAGAATCAGCTTTAACTGGCGGATATACTATGGATTTTACTAAAGAAAAGAATTTTGCCGATGGAATAAAAAGTTTTATATCCCCACAAGTTATACTGGAAAAGTTACAGCTATTGCCAAAAATTTTAAAGACAGCAGAAAAATCAAAAGCCAATTGCCAAATAGACGCCTTTCCATTTTTAACAAATGAAACACCGATAAACCGAATAATTGAAAACTTAGAAACATTTGAAAAAATAGATAAAAATATGGAAGGTAAAACTATTAATCTTACTGAATTTTTAGAAAATAATACAAATTTATAACAAAAATATAGAACAAATGATTTCAGGTCGGAGATATCCGACCTGTTTACTTGACAGGTTCGGATACTTGTAATACAGTAATATTACAGAACAGATTGACAACTGAATATGGGCATGTGGTGCAAGCCGAGCAGAGCCACGAACGAAGCGAGAGGCCGACAATTATGTCAGTAATGAATATTCTGACTAATTGGAGGCAGTGGCGTTTAATGCGAGACGCAGTACAAACACATTCTCTTTGACAACTAAATATGGGCATGTGGTGCAAGCCGAGCAGAGCCACGAGCGAAGCGAGAGACCGACAATTATGTCAGTAATGAATATTCTGACTAATTGGAGGCGGTGGCGTTTAATGCGAGGCGCAGTACAAACACATTCTCTTTGACAACTGAATATGGGCATGTGGTGGAATGGTAGACACGCTAGTCTTAGGAACTAGTGCGAAAGCGTGGGAGTTCGAGTCTCTTCATGCCCACCATTTATTTAAAAAGGCGGTGCATACCGCCTTTTATATTATTTAGGAACGAGGGATAGAATATGAAATACAAATTAGCGGAAACGTCTTCAAATAAGGCTTTTGAATATAAATATCTTGTTGGCAAAATTTTCCCGTTTGTCAAACCGCATTTAGGCAGAATTTTTCTAAATATGGCAATAGCTATTCCTTTGGGCTTGCTTGATGGTGTTGTGGCTTTTGCTCTCAAACCTTACATGGATTGTGTAATTAACGGAAAAACTTGGTCTTTGCTTGGATTAACAATTGAACAAAGTACGCTTGCTATAGTAATTCCGTTTGGTATTGTTATTTTTGCTTTAACCCAAGGTTTTTTAAAATATTTTAATAACTACCTTACAGACTGGACAGGAAACAAAATTGCGAACTCTTTAAAAGTTGAATTATTTAAAAAATTAACTTCATTAGATCCTAAATTCTATGATATAAATTCCTCAGGAATTGTTTTATCGAGATTTTTTACAGATCCAGAAACGGCTTCAAAAAATATCATAAATTCATTCAAGACAATGATTATGACCGGTTTTGGCATTTTGGGATTGGTTAGTGTTTTACTATACAATTCTTGGAAATTAGCTTTCATAGGCATTACAATTATGGGAATCGCTATGACTCCTGTTGTTTTAATCAGAAAAAAAATTAAAAAAGTTTCTAACGCAAATATGGTTGTTGGCGGAGATATGACAACGAATTTCAATGAAACTTTTGCAGGTAATAAAATTATTAATGCATATAATCTTCAACATCTTCAGAACGAAAAATTCGAAAACCAGATAAATAAACAATTCAATCTTACTATTTCATTAACCAAAAGGGTAGGTTGGATGTCGCCGATAATGTATTTTATTTGTTCTATCGGAATTGCAATCGTAATGTTTTACGGAAATCACCTTATCATAAGCGGACAAATGAGTGCAGGAAGTTTTGCTTCTTTTATAACCTCTCTTTTATTGTTATATAAGCCTGTAAAAGATTTGGGAAGAACATTGACAGATCTTCAAACAACATTTGTTGCGATGAGCCGTGTTTTTGAATTATTCGATTTGAAGCCTGAAATTAAAAACAAAAATAACGCTGTTAAAATTTCTGATTTGAATACGGGAATTGATTATGAAAATGTAACTTTTGAATATGAAGAAAATATCCCTGTTCTAAAAAATATCAATTTGCATGTAAATAAAGGAGAAACTATTGCGCTTGTCGGTAATTCCGGAGGTGGCAAAAGCACAATGGTAAATCTTTTGCCGAGATTTTATGATGTAAAAGAAGGCAGTATTAAATTTGACGGAATCGATATTAGAGATATTGACATAATATCATTAAGAAACAACATTTCATTTGTTTTTCAAGACAATTATTTATTTTCCGGCACTATAAAAGAAAATATACTTATGGGAAACAATAAAGCTTCAGATGCTGAAATTGAACAAATTATAAAGCTTGCGCACCTTGATGAATTTATAAACTCGCTTGAACAAGGGCTTGATACTTATGTCGGAGAAAGAGGGGCTTCTCTTTCGGGCGGTCAGCGCCAAAGAGTTGCTATCGCGCGCGCTATGATTAAAAATGCGCCAATTGTTATACTTGATGAAGCAACATCCGCACTTGACAATGAATCTGAGGCAATTGTTCAAAAAGCTCTTGATAATTTAATGAAAAATCGTACGGTTTTTGTAATTGCGCACAGACTTTCTACTATACATAATGCCGATAGAATTGCTGTTATAAACGACGGCGAGCTTGTTGAACTCGGAACACATGATGAATTAATAAATATTCCAAACGGAGCATACAAACATCTTTATGATATGCAGTTTAAAGATCAGGGAATTGAAGTTTAAAGCTGATACAGACAAATAGTTATTTGTTCTTTTAAACTTTCCAAAGAAGAATTATTTTTTATAATAAAATCCGATTTTGCAACTTTTTCATTTTGAGAAATCTGAGAGTTCATTCTTTTAAGCGCGTAATCCTTAGAATAACCATTACGGGCAATCAAACGCTTCAATCTTATTTCATCATCAGCATACACAAAAATAATTTTGTCAAACATATCATCCATTTTTGCTTCAAATAAGAGCGGAATTGACACAAAAACATATTTTTCTAATGCATAGAGATTAAAAAACTTTTCAATTTCGACTTTTATTTGAGGATGTAAAATATCTTCAAGAATTGATTTCATTTCAGAATTTGAAAAAACAATTTTGCCAAGTTTTTCTCTTGAAATCTTGTTGTTTTCCATAATATCAAAATCTTTAAAGGCATTAATAATCTCTTGATTATTTTCAAGCAAATCATGCGCAATTTTGTCCGTATCAAGCACTTTATATCCTATATTTGAAAGGATTTTTTCAACTTCGGATTTTCCGCTTGCGATATTACCTGAAATTGCAACTCTAATCATTTTTCATCCTTGAAGCTAAATTTCTGAGAAAATTTCGTAATTCTTTTATTTGATGCGGTTTAATCGGTTTAAAATCACCACGTTTCAAACCGTCAAGATTTAAAGTTGCATGCTGAATACGTTTTAAAGAAACAACTTTATAGCCCAAATATTCAAACATTTTACGAATTTGCCTGTTTAATCCTTGAAATAAAAGAATTTCCATTACGGTATGTTCATTATCAATTTCAATAACATCAACCTGAGCATAAGCTGTTTTATCAGGCTCAATCTCAATGCCTTTATACATCTTATCAATATCATTTTGGGTAATTTTCCCGTCAATAGCAACTCTATACAACTTCGGAACTTTAGCACTCGGGTGTGTAAGTTCATTAATTAAATCCCCGTCATTTGTTAATATAATTAATCCGGTAGATTCCCTATCAAGCCTGCCGACAGGTTTTAAATGACGCAAATTTTCAGGTAATAAATCATAAATAGTCTTACGTCCTTTTTCATCTTCTGAGGTTGTTATATATCCTGCAGGCTTGTAAAAACGATAATACTCATGTTTTATAGGATGAATCATTTTACCGTTTATAAATACCTTATCTTTAGCTTGAACAAGATAACCCAGCTCTGTTATTTTTTTCCCGTTAACAGATACTACACCTGATTCAATAAGTTCATCAGCTTTTCTGCGGGAACAGATACCTGATGAGGCTATATATTTATTTAAACGAGTTGCGGACACTGTGTAACCCTTTCAAATACAAAATTTAACGGCTCTGGAAATTTTCTGTATAAAGAAGCATCTTTATGTACGGCAACAATTACAACTTCGGCACTAACAAATGTTTTACCGGTTTCTTTTGATTTTATATTTTGTTTAAATGTTGCTGTGAGTCCAGTGTATTCCGACACTTCTGTTTCAATAATCACAATGTCTTCAAGCTTTGCAGAAGATTTATATTTGATATTTATCCTTGAAACAGGCAATAATATATCCATATTTTCAAGTTCTTTGAGGGTATAACCCATTTGAGCACAAAAATCGACGCGTCCCATTTCCATCCAACGCAAATAAGAACCGTGCCATACTACACCATAATTATCGGTGTCCGAAAAATAAACTTTTTGTTCAAATATATGTTTCATAATGTTGTATTATAACATAAAATTTTATGATATGTTGTTAATATGAAAAAGAATATACCTGATAAAGTTATAAATCGTTTAACGCTATATCATTGTATTTTACAGGATTATATAAATAAAAATATTGAATATATTTCAAGCGGTCAAATTGCAGCGCTGTTAAAAATTGATGATTCACAAGTTCGTAAAGACATAAATTTATTAAACAATTCCGGAAAATCCAGAGTCGGATATATAGTAAAAGAATTAAAAACTTCTATAGAAAATACTCTTGGCTTTGAAAAAGATAAACGTGCTTATATAATCGGAGCCGGAAATCTTGGTATGGCTTTAGCTAAATATGATAATTTTTCAAACTACGGATTAAATATTATTTGTTTATTTGACAATGACGAAAACAAAATCGGAAAAGAAGTTAATAATAAGAAAATTTTAGATATTAAAGAACTTCCCGTATACGTATGGCAGCATTATATTGATATTGCAATTCTTACAGTGCCTGCGCAATTTGCACAAACATCTGCAGATTTTTTAGTTAATGCAGGGATAAAATATATTTGGAACTTTACCCCTACAGTTTTGAATGTACCAAATGATGTTCAGGTATGGAACGAAAATCTTATGGGAAATTTCTTACAATTTACCTTTGATCTTGTATAACAAGAGTTTTTGACTTTTTAAACTGTTTATATTAACATAAGCACATTGTAGAGTATTATTATGAATAATAAAGTACTTATAACTGCAATAATAACACTGTTTTTGAGTAATTCATTATGTTTTACTCCTTCTTATGCTGCAAAAATTACTAAAAAACAAAAACAAGCAAATTATCTCAAAGAAGCTCAAGAAGCGATTAAAAATAAAAATTATTCTGAAGCAATTGAATTATATTCAAAAATAATTAATATAAATCCTGAAAATTCAGAAGCTTACACCGGCAGAGGAAACGTAAAAAATATTATCGGCAAATATAAGGAAGCAATTGATGATTATACAAAAGCATTAGAAATTGACCCAAATCGTGAAAACGCTTATTATAACAGAGCAATTGCGAAATCCAGTTTAAAAGCATATAACGAAGTTCTTGAAGATTACACAAAAGAAATTGAAATAAACCCAACAAATATAAATGCATATTTAAATCGCGGCACAACAAAGGTTATTCTAAAAAAATACAAAGAAGCCATTGACGATTTTGATAAAGCAATTTCGCTAGATGAAAATAACGAAGATGCTTACTACAACCGCGGAATTGCAAAACGAAATTACAGTGATTATAAAGGAGCAATTGAAGATTATTCAAAAGTCATTGAATTAAACCCCCAAAATATAGAAGCCTACAATAACAGAGGAGTAGCAAAATCTTATCTGAAAGATTACGAAGGCGCACTCGAAGATTACACAAAAGTTCTAAAATTAAATAAAAATTTTAAAAGAGCCTATTATAACAGAGGATTGATATATTTGAGCCTAAAAAAATACGAAAAAGCCACAGAAGATTTTACCCAAGAAATTTTATTAAACCCTAAAGACGACATGGCTTATTATAACAGGGCTCTGGCTCAAATCAAACTCTCTTACTACAAAAGTGCAATTGAAGATTATTCAAAAGCCATTGAATTAAATCCCCAAAATTCTGACTACTATGCGGGAAGAGGGACTTTAATAAGCCGTATGGACGGAGATTTGAAACAAGCCTCAGACGATTTAACAAAAGCTATAAAGCTTGATAATAGCGACCCTGAAAAATATTTAACGCGTGCAATTATTTATTGCAAAAGCAATTTATATCTTGCGGCAATTGATGATCTGAATATTTTATTAAATAAAGAACCAGATAACCTCCAAGCAAAAGGTTTGCGCTCTTTCGCCATAAAATCAATGAACGAAGAACAAAAACAGATGCCTAAAAATTAAATTAGTGCTATAATTTTTTCATAAAAGGAGAGTTTTTATGGAAATTAAGATTGTAGACAACATTCAAGATGTTAAATGTGATGTATTAATTATCAACAAATTTGAAGGTAAAGAAACAACAAATGAGCTAATTAATAAATACGCGCCGGATAGTTTTACAGGAAAAGAAGGTCAAACTTTTTTAATTCATACAAGAGGGGAAGCTCCTGCCACAAATATTTTGGCTATCGGACTCGGAGAAGAAGAATTTGTTGACAATAATGTAATAAGAGAAAATATAGCAAAAGCAATTAAAAAATGTGCCTCAATGAAAGCTAAGTCTGTCGGCATTGATTTTAAAACTCATTTCAATTACGCAGGCCCTGCTGTGTTAGGTGCATCTATCGCCAATTATCATTTTGATAAATACAAGACAAAAAAAGAACACCGAATTAATGAATTATATCTTTCAGACGTAGATAACAATTTGGTAGAAAGAGCCAAAATTGTTGCAGACTCTTTAAAATTTACTCGTAATCTTTCAAATGAACCCGCAGCATTTGCCACCCCTTCAAAACTTGCTGAAATCGCATTAGGTATAGAAGGAATAAAAACAGAAATATTTAATGAAGCAAAAATAAATGAATTAGGCATGGGTGCTTATCTTGCAGTTGCAAAAGGAAGTAATGAACCTCCAAAATTTATACACATGCAATATACTTGCCCAAATCCTAAGAAAAAAATTGCAATTATCGGAAAAGGCTTATGTTTTGATTCAGGCGGTCTTGACATAAAACCGGCAAACTCAATGCTTACAATGAAAGATGATATGTCAGGCGCGGCTTGTATTTTGGGAGTAATGAAAGCTCTTAATAAATTAAGACCGAATATTGAAGTTCACGGAATTATTGCAGCTTGCGAAAACATGCCATCAGGAAGTTCATATAAACCCGGAGATATTGTAACAGCAATGAACGGAAAAACTATCGAAGTCGACAATACCGACGCGGAAGGGCGTTTAACTTTAGCAGATGCTTTATGCTATTCTTGCAAGCTCGATGTTGATGAAGTTATTGATATTGCAACGTTAACAGGCGCTTGTATGGTAGCACTCGGTACAGCAGCTTCCGGAATTATGGGCAACGATGAAGATTTTATTCATAATTTGATTGATATAGGAATGGAAACCGGCGAAAAATATTGGCAGCTTCCTATGTGGCAAGAATACCGCGATAATATGGACAGCGATGTTGCAGACATGAAAAATACAGGAACTCGTTACGGCGGAGCATCCGCTGCAGGCATGTTCCTAAAAGAATTTGTAACAGATGATGTAAAATGGGCACATATTGATATTGCAGGTACAGCTTTTCTTGAAAAAGGACTAAAAGAATTTGGCAAAGGTTCAACAGGAGCAGGTGTCAGAACACTAATTAAATATATTATTGAACAATAAGTCATATATTTAGAGGTTTAAAATAATTCCGCCATAGGTTAAAATCATACTATGAGCGGAATTATTGATTATATACGAAAATTCTTTCTATTAAGAAGAAAAAATCAAATTTCTAAAGATTTAGAAAAACTTTCAAAAAAAACTTTTGGCGACAAAACTTCAAAAACAATTCTCGGAAATGGCGCCAAAGTTGTTCTTACTGCTAAAACTCAACAAATAATTGAAGATGTCAAAACAAATGTTTCTGCATTGGTAAAAACAACAAAAGGCGAAGTCCAAGATCTCCTGAATTATATAAATGCCACAAAAACCCCTGTATTCAGGATAAATTCCTGCCAACACCTTTTAGCTTTTATTGGAGAAGAAGAAGGTTTTATATGCGAGCAAGAAGGTTTTAACGCGCTTTATTTATCAATTTTAACAGGGCAAGGTTTAAAACTTAAAACAGAACCAATGTTTGTCATTCGCAAAACAAACGATATAAATAAATTTTATTTTTTACTCCATTTTTACCGTTGGTATTCAATGAAATCTGGACTTGGCGGTTTTGATTACAATTCAAGAAGAAAATTAAAACAATTTATGGCCGATAATTCATTGGAAACAACCCGCAAATTATCTATAGAAACCGTTACTCAAATTCAAGAAGCAATCGCTCGTGAAAGAGAAGCCGACGCATTTGTTTTAGAGTATGAAAAACAATTCGAAGGTTCTAAAAACGTTTTAAATAAAATGAAAACAGAAGGCGGAGCTGACGTTTAATTTGTTATTCAACAGAACTGATTACACCGCCGCCTAAAACGATATCTCCATCATAAAATACCGCAGACTGACCAATTGCAATAGATTTTTGCATATCGTCAAAAATAACTTTTACTTCATTGTCAGAAACAGGTATAAGTTCAACTCCTGTCGGCTGCTGAGTCGAACGAATTTTTGCCTGTGCTTTTATTGGTTTATCAAGCTTGTCAATTGCAATCCAATTTAAATCATTTGCAATAAGAGATTTTTTAAAAGTTTTATCGGCGGGTCCGATAACAACTTCATTTGTATCTTTATTCAACGACAAAACATATAAAGGTTCTGTTGAAGAAACACCGATACCTTTACGCTGTCCGATAGTATAATTCCAAATTCCCTTATGTTTGCCTAAAATTTTTCCTTCAAGGTCAACTATATTGCCTTCTTTTTCTTCAACACCAAGAAGTTCGTTATAATCTCCTCCGTAAAAATCCTGACTATCAGGCTTGTCCGCGGCATCAAGATTATTTTCTTTTGCAATTGCACGAATTTGATCTTTTGTATAATTTCCGAGAGGTAAAATAATATTTTTTAATTGTTCTTGTTTTAAACGGTATAGAAAATACGATTGATCTTTATTATATGCAACCCCGCGTTTTAACAAATAACGCCCGTTTTCTTCCTCAACACGAGCATAATGACCTGTTGCAAATTTATCGAATTCAACACCGTTTAAGCGTGCAACTTCCGGCAAAACCCCGAATTTTATTAAAGCATTACACCATACACAAGGGTTAGGAGTATGGCCTTGTAAATACTCTTTCTTAAAATTTTCTATTACTATATTTTCATACTTTGTAACACAATCTACCACGTGATAAGGAATACTCAATTGATCCGCAAGCTTTTTAGCTGCTTCAATATCTTCAATTTCATCAGGACCGTAACAAGCATTGTGTTTACCTTCTTGAACCGCTAATCCTTGTTTTCCCCAAATAGACATTGTTGCGCCAATAACTTCATACCCCTGCTGCTTTAAAATTAATGCCGCAACCGATGAATCCACTCCGCCGGATAACCCTACAAGTACTTTCATTGTATTCCTTTCAAATAATGTATTTTCAAAATCATTATATACAATTATATTTTTATTACAACTATTTTTCAGCCTATGCCTTTAGAGAGTTTTAAATGAATTTATTTAGTGCTATAATTTTTTTGTAAAAAATAAGGAGAGAATATGGCGGTTTACGAACTAAATTTGTCAATGGACGAGCTAAAAAAAAGAACTCATAAAGATTATCTTGTCACCAAAAAATTTTTAAAACCTGATGCACCCGAATATTTAGCGCTTTCAGAAGGAGATAAAGCAGCATTAAAACATTTGGTAAAAGCTGCAAAAATTCTTGAAAAAATTAATATGCAAATTGATTGTAAACACAATATTCCTTTCAAAGAATTTTTAGAAGAAGAAATTGCCAAAGGAAACGAACAGGCAAAATTGACCAAAATTCTTTTCGATGCACAAAAAGGTGTTAATGCCATTGATACGATGTCAAACCCTATTCGTCTTGCAAAAGGTGTAGATGAAAAACTAGGTAAAGGTGTTTATCCTGAAGATCTTTCTAAAGAAGAGTTCCACAATGTTTTAATAAGAATGCTCAAAGAAAATAAAATTGATGAAGTAAAAGCCATTCTTACTCAACGTTCAATAGTTGTACGCGCGGCAGAAGACCTTGCGGGCATTGATTATATTGATTATTTTAACGAAGATTTTAACAAAATGGCGGATGAACTTGAAGCCGCAAGCCGACTGTCAACAAACGAAGATTTTAACGTATATTTAATCTTACAAGCAAAAGCTTTAAGAACCGCAGACCCTATGCTTGATGCTTATGCAGATAAAAAATGGGCAACATTACAAGACACTCCTTTAGAATTTACAATAACCCGTGAAAATTATGAAGATGAAATGACCGGTACAATTGTAGAGAACGAAGAACTTTCAGCTCTTTTAAAAGAAAACGGGATTTCACCGATACCAAAAGATTTTTTAGGTGCAAGAGTTGGTATTATCAATAAAAAAGGTACGGATGCTTTAATGGAAATAAAAAAATATCTTCCGACTTTAGCTGAAAACATGCCGTTTAATAATGAATATACACAAACAATTTCTTCAGATGACGAAGCAAATCAAACTATGGTAGATGTAGATATGGTTTTTGCAGGCGGTGATGTTGGAGCTTACCGCGGAGGAATTACATTAGCCGAAAACCTACCAAATTCAGATAAACTATCACTTACTATAGGCGGAGGAAGACGTAATGTTTATCACAGACAAATTCGCTTTATAAGTGATATAGAAAAACTAAAAGAGCGTCTTGACGCTATTTTAGACAAAGATCAGCAAAAATATTATCTTGATGAAGCAGATCACTGGTTTACAATCGGACATGAAAATGCACACTCTTTAGGACCTAAAGAAAGCAGCGAAAAACTTGGTAAATACCGTAATATTATTGAAGAAAACAAAGCTGATATGGCGTCACTCGCTTTTGTCGATTTATTGACAAAACTCGGCATGTATACACCTGAGCAAAGACTCCAAATAATTGTAACCTTTATAACTGATAATTTCTTAAAATCAAAACCTACAATGTCACAAGCCCACAGAGTTCGCACAGTTATGCAAAATAAATATATGTACGAACACGGAGCCTATAAACTGACAAAAGAAGGTAAAATTTTCGTAAATATAGACAAAGTAGTTCCGGCGGCACGTCAAATGCTTGAAGAAATAATCCGAATTCAAATTGACGGAGATTTTGACAAAGCGGGAAAATACGTTAACGACAACTTTGTTTGGACAAATGAAATGGAAATTATTGCCCAAAAATTACAAAAAGTAAGCAAAACCCTCAACGGACGTGTTGAAAATGAACTCGCTGATAAATTATTAGAAAATTAATTAAAAAAAAACTATTTAATAATTTCTTTAATATCAGGACTTGATTTAACGTAAGCATCAAGTTGTTTTGAAGCCTGTTTATACGAATTAATAGTACTTGAACCGCCAATACAACCGCCCGGACAAGCCATTACTTCAATAAGGTTGCCGAGTTCACATTTAGCATTTTTAGCAAATTTTTTCAAATCACGTATACCTGCTTTATCAAGTCCGTTAATCACATAAGCATTTGCTTTTTCGCCTTCATCTAATAATGAATTAACCGCCGCTGCAACACCACCTGTGATAGCAAAATTTCTGGCTTGCGCAGAAGATTTTTGTGCATACTGAGATTCTTCACACTCAGAAACCTGAATATTTAAAGCAATAAACCATGCACCTAATTCCTCAAAATTTAAAACATAATCAATATTAGGATTTTTCATCGCTTCGCGGCGCTTTGCAACACAAGGACTGAAAAATACCGTAACAGAATCAGGTTGCTCTTTTTTAACCATTTCAGCAGTGTAATATGCAGGGGTTCCTGTTGATGAACGATATGGCTTAATTTCAGGAATATGTTTTTCAACAAGTTCATTATAAGCCGCACAACAAGATGTTGTCATAAACGGCGCACCGCCTTCTATTACACGTTCTTTAAATTCATCTGATTCTTTTTTCGTTGTAATATCAGCTCCAACAGCAACTTCTATTACATCGGAAAATCCTATTTCGATAATAGCTTGTTTTAATTGTTCTGCGGTACAAGGAAGCTGTGCCATAATTGACGGTGCAACCATCGCTATAACCTTTTTGCCTGCTTTCATGTGCTTAATAATGTCAATAATTTGGCTTTTTTTATGAACCGCACCAAAAGGACAAGCTGAAACACATTTACCGCAAGAAATACATTTTTCATGGTCAATCTTAGTTAAACCGTCTTCATCTTTTGCAATTGCACCAACCGGACAAGCATTTTCGCAAGGTACTATGATTTTAGTAATAGCTTGGAAAGGACAAACCTGAGCGCACAAACCGCAGCTTTTACATTTTTCTTGATCAATACGGGATTTTCCGTCAACAACTTTTATTGCACCAAATCTGCAAGCTGATTCGCAAGGTCTTGCAACACAACCTTGACAAAGATCTGTTACGTGAATTCTCGCCGGTACACATTCATTACAAGCTGTCTGTAAAAGTGTCAAAGGATGTTCTTCCGGCTGTTCTCTTTTTGTTGCCTCTACAGCCAAATCTGAAAGCAACTGACTATCTTTTACTTCTTCAATATCAAAACCCAAACCCGCAATAACACGATCACGCAAAATTGCACGTTCTTTATGAATACAGCATCTGTATGGAACTTCACTTCCTTGAGGACGCATTTCATAAGGTATCATACGTACATCTTCCGCATAATTGTCACCAAGATAAGCTCTTATTAAGCGGGCAAGTATTTCGCGTTTCAAGCGTGATGTCTGTTTATTTGGGGTATTTATTGACATAATTTAATCCTTTTCAATATTCCTACATATTTAATTTAATTATTACATAAAAATATTTTTTTACAATAAATAAGGTGCGATAAACGCACCTTATTTTAATTATTTACCTAATTTTTTATCAATAGCAGCGAGGACTTTTTCTACTGTTGCTTCTTTAATTACTTCATCATCAACTTTTACGTAAGGCGCCTTTGAAAATTCCCAATCTATTGAACAAAGCCCTAAACAAGGAGATCCCGCTACATCAACCTGATCGCCATATTTTCTTGGCACAAGCTCAATTAATTCTTGCAAATTAGCAGAACCCATAACAAAACAAGTTGTACCCAAACATACTTTAACATTTACTTTAGCCATTTTACTAACTCCTACATATACTGTACACTAACTTTTTTATAATATTTATCCTGCAAAATCACCTTCATCTTTTTGATTATATTTTTCCGAATTTCAATTTCAATCGGCAGTGAAGGATTATAATGCGCCTGATTAAGTTTTGCACCTACCATAAAATAGATACAATCACTATCTAACAAAAATTCTACCAACTTTCCGGCTGCATTGTCAATATCCCAAGAACCGCTTTCAAGATATTCAAGAGTTTGCGTTAGAGTCAATATGCCTTCTGTAACAAGGTCAACACCCTCCATATACGAACAGCTCGGAAGTTTTCCTATACTAATAGTTTTATCCATTGTAATAGGTATATTTAACTCTCTTGAAACAAGATTTGCTGTCGTTCCGCCGCAAATCGCTTTTTTGCCGTTAAAATCTTTAAACATCTGTACGTATTCCGGATCTTTATTTTGCAAAAACGGAGGTCCTGTAAATACCAAAGATTTTCTCGGCTCGCGGCAATATAAAACAACCGCAGACATATCATCTTTAGGATTTCTGTCTTTTTCAATGTTTTTTGCCTGTCTTACAATATACTGAGAAAGCTCACTGCTTGAAATATCAGGATTTTCTTCTAATTTTGAAAGAACAATCTTGATCAATCCATCGCGCCTTAAACCAAGCTTTAAAGTCTCATTTCCCAAACCGCACTGAGTAATCCCGTCAGAACAAAATATTAATCTGTCTCCAAGTTCAAGATTAATTTTATAACTTTTCATACAACGATTTTTGTGAGTAGTAGAAGGGATAAGATCATGTTCAGGCGTCATCACCTCACCATTTTTTATCCAAATAAAATCAGGATTTCCTTCTTCTACAATCTTTGCATGGCCTTCATCATTTATATCTATAATAGAAAATGTTGAATAACTAATCTTGCGAACCTGACAAACAGGCAAAGAATTCATAACAATTTCCGCGGCATCTTTTATGGGAATTTGATCTCCTTCAACAAATTTCAAAAGCATAGTAGCGGTCATACAAGAAAGAATATTTGCTTTTATACCTGAGCCTAAACCGTCAGATAATACCGCAACAAGCCTTTCTTCATCAGGATAACGCTTTGAAACAAAATAATCCCCAAAAGCATTTTGATTATATTTTTTTATCTGATTACAATCAATATCAATAAACACTACTGTTTATTCTCCTTATCGTCATAATCGTTAGCTATTGAATTAAGCAAAGTTTCAGTTTCAACCATATGTTCTCCCAAAAGACATGCAATTTCTTGTACAATCGAAATATTTTTAGAAATTACTTCGCGTGCTTTTTCAGAAATTTTTTCACGCGTTGTTTCGGTTTGAGTTACATCTGTTATAATAGCACCGACAATTTCGTTTTCTTCAATTGTGAAAGCATTTATATCATAAAGCCTGTCTTTTATTGCATAATGTTCTTTATGTAAATCTTTACCGGTTTTAAGAATTGTTGAAAAAATTTCAGGGAAATCAACAATTCTGTCTATTGCAGCACCTGTCATACCATCTGGACGCGATTTGAAAATATCATACATTTCTCCTGCAAACATTCTCATAAAACTGTCATTTGCTTCCAAAATATTCATCTTATTATCTACCATAACGATAGCTGAAGGCATACAACGAAGCATTGCGGCAGCTTTTCTCATAGCAATTTTACGCATATAAGATACACACATAGAAGTTTCTGCAACTCCGTCTAAAAGAGCGACTGCAAGCTCTCTGCAAGATGAATAACCGCATCCGCCGCAATTAAGTTCATCTTCTTCAGAATGCTTACCGATTTTTTTCAAAGCGTCTTGTATTTCTTCCAAAGAATATTTTGAATTTACAATTTCTTTAGGAGAATAATCACATTCTACAACAGTTTGAGCCTTTTGAGGGATTTCTTCTCTTGTTTTTAATTTAAACATTACATCTGAAATTGAACTTATGCTGGCTTTATTTGACGCAATACATGGCCCTGTAATACAACCTGATTCACAAGCTAATGCCTCGACAAATACAGGTGCAGAAAGTTTTTCCGGCTCAAGATTATCTAACGCTTTTTCAAGAGCAGGAATTGTACAAATTTCCATAAGCTGAACACTATTTTTAATCCCTGTCTTTCTTATTGTTTCATTCATACCGCCATTTATAGGATATAAAGTCCCTTCATGAGCGCTATATGGCACAAATTCAAAATCATTTTCTTTTTTAATCTGCGAAATATCAGGAATTTCATCTGCTACCCACATTTTCAACTCTTCAAACGTTATGGATACATCTATCAAACCATCTTTTTCATCAGCTTCATTTTTCTTTCCGATACAAGGTCCGATAAACACAACTGCAATATCATTACCATAAGTGTTTTTAAGCATTCTGGCATGAGTTTTAGCCGGCGAGCCAATCGGCGTAATGTATTTTGCAAATTGAGGTTTATAAAGCCTTATATAATCGACAACAACAGGACAAGCACTTGAAATCAACAGTCCTTTTTCCATATTATTTAAAACTTCAGTATCGTGAATAGAAACCTCTTGAGCCCCAAGCGCAGTTTCTGATACATCTTTAAATCCCAATCTCTTCAAAATCGCAATCATCTTCTTTGCGGAATTTTCAAAAACCGCTCTCCAAGAAGGCGCCAACGACACATAAACATCTTTTTTAGCGATAAATAAATTTTTAACTTTTTCTAAATCGGTACGAACACATTTTGCATTTGTCGGACACACCTGAACACAATGACCGCAAGAAATACATTTTTCGGCAATAACAGAAGCGTGATCATTTTCTATTTTTATGGCCTTGACAGGACAATGTCTTACGCATTTATAACAGTCTTTACACTCATTTGTTAAAGTATAAACAGGATGCTGATTATTCATTTTTCTTAACCCCTAAATATGCTATTATTTTAATTCTTCCAAAATTTTTTGCAACTTACCTTCATCAACTTCATCGTAGCATTTATCATCCACATAAATGTGAGGTCCAAATTCACATTTTTCCTGACAATGTGCTCCGATTAATTCAATATCCGCGTCTAAGTTATTTTCCTTTATGTAATTTTCCAAAATATTTAAGTTATTGAGATTTCCCCGAGCAAAGCAAGAACTACCCATACAAACTTTTATATTATGCTTAGTCATACTGTCCTCTCATATTTAATACAATTGTATTATAGGAAAAAAATAAGGCAAGTAAAAGATTTCATAAAAATTTAAAATATATATTTCTCTTAATCTAAAGTAAAGATTTTGATAAAAATCACCTGTTTGTGATATACTATTTTTATAATCCGATAGACTTGGGAGATAATTATGTCAGAAAACACTACTAATGAAAAAGATTTAGAAGCTTTAGCTCAGGCTCAAAACGCTGCTCAAGAACTGAAAAAGCAAATAAATGAAGAATTTACGGATCCTGATGCGGGAAATCATGAAGCTATTGAAACTCATACATCAGAAGATTATGGTGCCAGCAATATCCGTGTATTAGAAGGTTTGGAAGCCGTAAGGGTAAGACCGGGCATGTACATCGGTTCAACTTCTCAACGAGGTTTGCACCATTGTATTTATGAAATCGTAGATAATTCAATCGACGAATCATTAGCAGGATATTGTACAGATATTTACGTAACAATAAACCCTGATAACAGTGTAACCGTTGAAGATAACGGACGTGGTATTCCGGTTGACATAAAAGAAGGAACAGGAAAATCCGCTCTTGAAATTGTACACACAGTTTTGCACGCCGGCGGAAAATTTGGGGACGGCGGATATAAAGTGTCAGGAGGCTTACACGGCGTAGGTGCTTCTGTTGTTAACGCTTTATCCGAAAAATATATCGTAGAAGTTTCTCGTCAAGGTTATGTTTGGTATCAAGAATATATGCGCGGCGAGCCTATGGCTCCTGTAGCGAAAATAAGAGAAACCGATAAAACAGGAACTAAAACAACATTCTGGCCAGATCCGGAAATTTTTACCGAAACGACCGAAATAGATGCCGAAGTCATCGGAACACGCCTTAGAGAAATGGCCTTTTTAAACAAAGGTTTGAAAATAATTTTCAAACATCCCGGTATGGAAGAAGCTGAAATATTCCATTACGAAGGCGGTATCGCAAGTTACGTAGAATTTTTAAACAAAAATAAAACAACTCTATATGACAAACCGATTTACATTGATAAAGTTGTTGGCGATATTCAGGTTGAAGTTGCTATGCAATATACCGATTCTTACGCCGAAACAATTTTATCATTTGCAAACAATATCAATACTCACTTTGGCGGAACTCACCTGACAGGATTCAGAAATGCCATTACACGTGTATTAAATGATTATGCAAGAAAAAATAATATTTTGAAAGATTCTGAACAAAATCTTTCCGGTGAAGACGTGCGTGAAGGCTTAACGGCAATTGTTTCTGTTAAAATTCCTAATCCGGAATTTGAAGGACAAACCAAAGAGAAATTAGGCTCTCAAGAAGCTCTCGGAGCCGTTCAAGATGCTGTTAAAGATAAATTGCAAGAATGGTTAGAATTTAATCCTAAACTTGCCAAAACAATTCTTGAAAAAACACTGCAAGCTCAAAGAGCAAGGGAAGCAGCAAGACGCGCAAGAGAATTAACAAGAAGAAAAACTGTTCTTGAAAATTCTACATTACCGGGTAAACTTGCGGATTGTTCTAACAGAGATCCGTCTCAATGCGAGATTTTCCTTGTTGAGGGAGATTCTGCGGGCGGCTCTGCAAAACAAGGCCGAAACAGAATGTTCCAAGCTATTCTGCCTTTAAGAGGTAAAATTCTTAACGTGGAAAAAGCCCGCCTTGACAGAATTTACGCTAACAACGAAATTCAATCAATGGTACAGGCTTTCGGAATTAAAATCAGCAGAAACGAAGAAGAAGTTGAAATTGATAAACTTAGATATCATAAAATTATCATTATGACAGATGCCGATGTTGACGGAGCTCACATCAGAACACTGATGTTAACATTCTTCTTCAGATATGCACGCGCATTGATTGAAAACGGATATGTTTATATTGCGCAGCCTCCACTATTCAAAGTGACTCAAGGCAAAACATCAGAATATTTATTTAATGAACACGTACTTGATAAAATGCTGAAAGAACGCGGTATTAAAAACCTGAGCTTGTCTGATAAAGAGAAAAAGAATGTTAAAACAGGCGAAGGATTACTAGAACTTATAAAAAATATGTCAGAATTTTACCGTTCTTATAACAATCCTATTTTAAACTTATACCCTGCGGTATTTTTAAGAGGACTTGTTCGTTCGGATATTCAGTTTGAAGATTTTGATTCCCAATCAAAAATGAATGAAATTTGTGAATACTTAAATCATTATTTGATTGACCACGCAAGGAATTATAATATTGCGGAAGCGGAATCTTATAAAGTTGAAGTTCAATATAATCCGGAAAACGCTAAATATTCGTTCATCTTACATTTAAATAATGAAGAACATGTTGTTTTAAATCAAAATATTATTAAAAGTTCGGAATACAAACGATTAAAAACAGCATATCCGTTGATAAGAGATTTCTTAATAGAAGAATCCGACGGACTTTTACTTGAAACTGATACAGAAAAATACGAAATTCATTCATTTGAAAAATTACAAAAAATCATAGATGACAGAGGCCAAAAAGGCTTGCAAATCCAAAGATTTAAAGGTCTTGGTGAGATGATGCCTCAACAATTGTGGGAAACAACAATGGATCCTGCAACAAGAACTCTATTAAAAGTTGACATTGAAGATGCAATGATTTGCGATCAATTATTTGATGTGTTAATGGGTGACAGAGTAGAACCTCGCCGTGACTTTATTAACGCAAATGCAGTATACGCAAAGAACATTGATACATAAGGACTAAATAATGAAAAAAGAACTTATATTTTTAGGACCTCCGGCTTGCGGAAAAGGTACACAAACGTCGAAACTTTCCAAATATTTAGGGTTTCCTCATGTTGATACGGGTTCTTTATTAAGAGCAGAAATTTCTGCAGGTACCGAAAACGGTAAAATTGCAAAATCATACATAGATAAAGGGCATCTTGTCCCTGTTGAACTTGTTGGCGCAATTATTAAAAACCGACTTTCTCAACCGGATTGCGAAAACGGTTATATACTTGACGGTTACCCACGTAGTGTTGAACAAGCAGATTTACTGTTAAAAATCAATAATGAAATTGACGAAGGAAACCCTGCTGATTTTCGTGCAATTTATTTTGATATTGATGAAAATATTTTAATCTCAAGAATTGTAAATCGCCGTTCATGCCCTAAATGTGGAGAAATTTATAATTTAAAATTTAAACCTCCAAAAAAAGACGGTTTTTGTGATCATTGTTCAAGTGAACTTACACAACGTAAAGATGATAATGAAGAAACCGCAAAAGCACGCTTTGACACGTATTTTAATGAAACAGCACCATTGATTGAATATTACAAAGACAAAAATGTTCTCAGAACCATAAATGCCGACGGCTCAATTGATGATGTGTGGGATAGATTGTTAAAAGTTGTCATTGATTAAAAAATCACTATAATAATATTATGACCGAATTTGACAAAAGCTCAATTGAAGAAATTAAACTTCGGGTAAAGGATAAGCTTGAAGGGACTCAGCTTTATTCTTATAAAGGCTCTGTATCAAAGCTTTTAGGGCTTACTGTTGAAGTCAAACTTCCGGGATTGAAAATTGGAGATTTATGCTATATAGAAACTTATGACGGTCGCCAAAAGCCCGCAGAAGTTCAAGCTTTTAAAGGTGAAGTTGCGCAATTGTCACTTTTACTTGACGGAGAAGGAATTGGTCAAGGAAGTTTAGTTACTACAACAGGCAGACCTATTACAATCCCTGTAGGAGATTTTTTACTTGGCAGATTAATTGACCCAATGGGTAATCCTCTTGACGGACAACCGCTTGATACTTCAAATGCACAATGGCGTCCTATAGAAGGACCTCCTCCGGGGCCGTTTGAGAGACCAATTATTACAGAAATGTTTTCAACCGGAGTTCGAGCAATTGACGGTTGTATGACAATGGGTTGCGGACAGCGTTTGGGGTTATTTGCAGGTTCAGGTGTCGGAAAAAGTACACTTTTAGGTATGATTGCAAGAAATTCTGATGCCGATGTTAACGTTGTTGCATTAATAGGAGAACGTGGCAGAGAAGTTAAAGAATTTATTGAAGATGCTTTAGGCCCTGAAGGCTTGGCTCGTTCAGTTTTAGTATGTTCTACAGGAGACAAACCGCCACTAATCAGACAAAAATGCTTGCTTGCAGCAACGGCGGTTTGCGAATATTTCAGAGATCAAGGGAAAAAAGTTTTCTTAATGACTGATACGGTTACAAGATGCGCGATGGCAGGTCGTGAAGTCGGACTTTCTTTGGGAGAACCGCCAACAATGAAAGGTTATCCGCCGTCAATATTTTCTTGGCTGCAAAAAGCTCTTGAAAGAGCGGGAAACAGCGAAAAAGGTTCTATCACAGCACTTTATACAGTTTTAATGGAAGGTGACGATATTACTGACCCGATTGTAGATATTGTGCGCGGTATTGTAGACGGTCACATTTTCTTATCCAGAAAAGTCGCAGAATCTAATCATTATCCTGCAATTGATGTTTTAGGGAGTATTTCTCGTCTTATGAGTGCTATTGCGACCCCTGAACATAAACAAGCTGCTGCAAAATTAAGAACAATCATGTCTTTATATAGAGAAAACAAAGATTTAATTGATGTCGGGATGTATCAACCGGGTTCAAATCCACGATTAGATACCGCAATTGAAATGATGCCAAAAGTTAATGCATTTTTACAGCAAAGAACAGATGAAAGTGTGACAATGGACGGTACAATTGCGCAGCTTGTTGAAATGATGGAAGGTATCGAAATATAAATAACTCAGAATTAATAAGCGGATTTTACAGCTAGAATTAATAAAATTAACCCGCCTGTGATTTCCAAATATTTTGAAGGCAAATTTTTCAAACGATTACCGCTCCAAAAACCAACTAAAGACATAATAAATGACATTATGCCAATAATTAAACATGCAATTATCATATTTGTTGAAGTTAATCTCAAACTTACTCCGGAAATTAATGCATCAATACTTGTTGCAATACCAAAACCAATAAGACATTTCAAACCTATACAACAAATCTGTTCTTGTACTTTTTGATTAAAAGCTTCAATAATAAAATGAATGCCCATAATAAAAAATATAATAAATACTATCCAGTCACTATAAGGAACAAGAAAATCATAAACTCCATGAGCACCGGTATAACCTAAAATAGGCATTAAGCCCTGAAACAAACCCATGCATAACGCCAAACGCAAAGAATTTATCGTTCTTTTAGAAGTAAAAATTAAACCCTGCGAAAACGATACCACAAGGCAATCAACACCCAACGCTATTGCAAGTAAAATTATATCAATTAAATCCAATTTCTACCTCAAACAATCTTCCCCAGGGGTAAATATATTTGACATTAATATCTACTCCTAATATTTCTGCTAATTTTTTTTCATATCTTTTCATTTCACAATTTAAAATTGTAACATCAGGCTTTTTTAAAATCTGACGAACATTTGCTTGATACCCCCAATCATCTAAAAATCTTACTGTTTGCAATTTTTTAAATGCGTCAAGATCATATTTTTGCGCACAAAATTTAAATTTTGCCGCACAAATCAAACTTCCTAAAGTATTTGCACTTGTATTCCAAGCACTATAACCGTAAAAATATTTATCTTCAAATTTATTTTTAAATAATGCGTTTACAAACCCGTTATCAGCACCGTTTGCAAATCTTACATCCGCAATCATATATGGACGATTCGGAGTTATAAATACTCCATTAAATTTTTCCGTATCAACCTTCATAACAATTTCACCCTGACGATTCTTGAAATTGTTTACATATAACAAAATATCCGCTTCTTCTTCAGATGAAATTTCACAACCTGCAAGATTAATCTGACCTTTTACAGAATTTTCAATCGAAATGTCCTCATAATTTGATATCAAATTTTTACTTTCCGGCTCGAGAAATATAGGACAAATTTTAATTTTTTTTTCAATTGCACGAGCCAAAAGAGTAAGCGGTATTTCATCTGCACCTGTTTTTGTAAATCCTCCCAATTTTTCAAGCTCTTGAGCTTCCATAACATTTAATCCATACTGAGCGCAATCATCCTTGGAAAATATTAACGTATTAAACAAACCCTCTTTCTGAAGCTCTAAATATAACTTATTTATTTCAAAATTACGTTTTCTCGTCTGCAAATAATCATTTATAATCTCTTTAGGAACTTCAGAAATAACGGAAACACCTGATTTATGTGAATTATAAGAATATTCAAAAATCTTTTTACCCCACAAATTCCAGTATTCTTTTTCTTCCTCATTATAATTATTATTAGAAATACGCATAATACTTGAAAAAGCATATATTTTTGCGTTTTTAACCTTTAATATATCTATCAATTTTAAAACCCTTGATTTAATTTCTTCAAAAGACTCCTCACTCCTTCTTGAAGGAATTAATCCGCCATACGTCAAAGTATCAAGAGAAACTACAATAGCGTCCTGCTCCGATAAATCCGAAAGCCATTTTAACAAAGCACTTATATCCGCAGGTTTTGTCAAATCACCTAATAAATACCTCGGCGGAATAGAAAAATTAATATTTTTATCAATTTTAGCTATCATTTCCGCTAAATTATAACAAACCGGTCTGTTATCTATAGGTATAAACGCTATTTTCATAACTTACATTTTAATCCAAGACCCGCTTTAAGTAAAAATGTTAACAAAAATTGGTAAAATGTATTGATATTAATTAAACAACACGATAATCCTTTCCTCCGCACAAAAAATTCGTCATTCCCGCAAAAGATTTTTTTAAAATATAATCCGGAGAATTATCACGATTAGTCTCAACATTAATCAATGCAATATTGTTATTTAAACAATAGCGCCAATCGATATAAGCGTATTCCTGCGCGCGAGAAGCAATAAGACGTAAATTTTTAAATTTTTCAATAATTTCTGAGCTTACTCTAGAAAGCGGTCTGACGCTAATCATAACCGTATTCTCAAAATCTTCACGACTCAAATCATTTATTGTATCAACATTCAAACTTTGTTAAAAAAATTCAATATTGAAATAATCAGATTTTATACCTTCAACATAATTTTTTTCACATTCATGTAAATCAAAAAATAAAACCTTACAAACCATAGAATTCTCCTTCTACAAAATTATTTTTTAAAAATATAAAAATTCTATTAAACAAAAGGGCATGATTTTTGCAGAAAAATATAAGTTTTTTTATAAAAAAAGTGCGGAAATTGGCTTAGATTTTGATATTTTTACAAAACTTAATACATCACAAAACAGCGTAAAAGCATGATACACCATGATTTTCAAGTCACATATTCACCTTACACAATGCTATATCATGATTATAAGGGTAGTTGTCACCCACAAACACGTGATATTAGTGGCTTTAAGCACCATGTTACAAAACTTCATAACAACATGATATCGGCTTGAAAAATATAACTTATTTTTTATAATTAAAATATAAAAAGCCGTAAGCCAGTAAATAAACGGCTTTGAGGGGAGATACCCGATATATTCGTTTTTATATTGGGAAATTAATCAGATAAGTGGAGATTATATAAATTGTTTAGAAGTAGGGATATGGGAAGAGCAGTTGCCGTAAGAAGATGGACTACAACGGCAGTTGAATGTTATAAAAGAGGATGTAATTGCGAAGGTTGTTTTTATAAAGATTTTTTCAGCGGTTCATCTCAAAAATGTCAAATGAAGGCCTCTGTATTAGAATTGGTAAGAGTTATCGGTACTCCTGATGTTGAACTTCCTCAATTTTTAGAAGAAGAAGTTTAGTATTTACCACTTTAAAAATTATCACAACTGTGTTATACTATATGAGCAGTATAGTTAAACGGAGGTTCAAATGCATATTCACGTAAACGGTAAAAACATTGAGATTACAGAAGCAATTAAAGCTTATGTAAAAGAGAAAATCGGTAAAGTAGCAGCTCGTTACGACCAAATTCAAGGAATTGAAGTTATTTTAACAGTAATTAAAAACCCTGCTGCTGAAGGTAAAAATATTGCAGAATTAAATTGCAAAACAAATTCCGGCGCTATTCGCTGTGAAGAGGCTGCTGAATCAATGTATGCAAGTATTGATTTGTTAGCAGACAAATTTGCAAGACAAATTACAAAATTCAAAGACAAAAATATTTCTTCAAGCAAAGCTTCTATACGTGATATTGAAGAAGAAACTATTGCAGAATAAAATTTAAACAGAACATAAACACACCGCAAACACAATGTTTGCGGTGTGTTTTTACATTAAAAAAACGGAAACGGAGAGATTCGAACTCTCGGTGCAGGTAACCCCACACAACACCTTAGCAGGGTGCCGCCTTAAGCCAACTCGGCCACGTTTCCATTTGCTTATAACTTTTATAAAGTTACTTTCATACTGTAACATAAAAAAAATTTTTTGAAAAGTATTTAAAAAAAAGTTTTATATTATATAATATCATTAGCTTAAACGGAGAATTTTATTATGATTGAAATGAAAGTTATGGGTATAGCACTTGATACAAGAACAGGTTCACCTATTGTAGTTTTACACGACACCGAAAACAGACGCGCATTACCTATATGGATTGGCTCGGCAGAAGCAAGTTCAATTATTCGTAAAATCGAAAACCTTGGTGTCGCACGCCCCATGACTCATGATTTAATAATAAGTATTATCGAAAAAGTCGGATATAAATTAAATAAAATTGAAATAAACGACGTTGAAAAAGAAACATATTACGCAACTCTTTTTCTTGAAGACAACTCCGGAAAAATTATTGAAATTGATTCAAGGCCATCTGATGCTATTGCAGTTGCCATAAGAGTAGAAGCACCAATATACGTTACTTCTAATGTTCTTGCTTCCGGCTCTGTTTCTACCGATAGCGCAAAAGACGAAGAAGAAGCTCAAGAATTCAAAAATTTTATTCAAAGTATCAAGCCGTCTGATTTTGCAAGATTAATGAAAGAACGCGACCAACACGAAAGCGATCAGTAATTAATAAAAAACAACATTTTTATTCCCTAAAATTTTAATTTTGTTTTAATTTTGTTTTTCGATAATGATGTATAGCTTCGCCTATTCCACTTAAAACAATACCTGACACAAAACCTAGCAACAAAGACTTCATTCCGGAAACGAGTCTTGCGGTAGAATATAATGTTACAGCAACTGCTCCCGCGGTAGGTACGCCGGATTTTAATAAAATTGAAGTCCGTTCTTCTTTATTTTTAGACTTGGAAAGTTCATAAATAATCGGAATCGTTGAAAATATAATTGTTAAAACATCAGTAGGAGCTGATCCTATCTCCAAATCTCTTAATTTATCAAATAATTCCCCTGCTTCCAATCTTACTGATTTATCAAATTTATTAACCGCTTTTTTCAAGCTGCGTAATGCTCCAGATTTTGATAATTCAACAGGTGCAATTTTACGATATATTTCTACCATCTTCTCAATATCGCCGGGAGCATCCTCAATTATCATATTTCTTATTTGCTTTATATTTGAATCTTTATCCTTTAATAATTTTTGCTCGGCCTCTGAATCAAAGTTTGTTTTAAATTTATGCTTTTCAAACCTTAATAAATCCTCTAAAAAACTATCCATATTATCTTTTAAAAGAGATTGATCTTTTATATACCATTTTAACCTGTTAATAGCATCAATACCCACAACATCATCTGCCGGAATAATGCTGTTCAAATTATCTATATAAACTGATATATATGCTTTTTTTTCAGCATCAGAATATGATAAAATATTTCTTGCAAGCGCAATATTATCAGTTAAATCTGTCTTATTTATTTTTATTTTTTCAGCAGCGATAAATGTTTGCCACATTTCTTTACGTTTAAATTTATTATTTTTTGTCCAAAAATCTTTAAAAGATAAATTCCAAATTTCGGAATACAAAGGAGATGTCGTTTTTTCCATAAATGCATATCTTTCATCCTGCGCATATTTTGAAATAAATGTATCAACAACTAAACGGACAAATGACCTTTTATCACGAGCTTGTGCAACAAGTTCCCCTTTTGTTATTCTTTTCCCTTTAAATTCTACCATTTCTTGGGCATGATGTTTTAAAATATAATCATCAAGCATATCGAATTTTTTATACGTTTTATTAAAAGATTTTTGTACATTTTGATATGACTTAAAAATAGTATTTCTTGACAAAAATTCAAAACATTTAGAAATTTTTTTATGAATAAATCTTGTTGTTGGAGTTTTATACATAAGCCTCATAAACAACAAATCTTTTAAAGAATTTATATTATTTATACATTCTGCTTTGTTGATAAAAGAACTTACCTTACGGCTTGCGTATTCATAAAAAGAAACCTTTAGATTTTTTCATCAAAGAAATATTTACCTTGTTTATTATCAAGATATTCTTTTAAAAGCTCAAGCTGTTTTTTTGTTTTTCTCTGAACCCCGCTTGAAAAAAAGAGTAAACTAAATGCCGCCAACATTAAAGCATAATTCTTATATTTCAAAGACTTATCATTATCGCGATTGACATCCTTCATTATATAAGAATTAGTCCATAACGCTTTATCATTCGGCGAAAAATTATATAAATTTTTAAATATATTACTTTGAGGATCTATATTTTTTACAGCTAAACTACACATTTTATAGAATATTTATTAATTATTACTTTCATATCAAAACACGTAAATATTTTATTTGCAAAAACCATCAAAGTATTTACAAAACTACAACTCAAAAGTCGGGACCAATTCCGACTTTATATATCAAAAATGGATTTCAACTCATTGGCAGGCGAGCATCACGAGCCGTACCAATGAGGGTTCACCTTTTACGTAAAAAGAATACCATCTTCACAAAAACATATATAAAAAACATGGCATAAGCCATGTTTTTTATATATCTCCCTTTAGTGGACAAGTTTAGAACTTGGGCAATTTAAAATGTGCGGCATAATTCTTTTAAATCCCTATACGAAATGTTAGGTATTATGGTGAACAGGCATTATAAATATACATTTTTTCCCTAAAGAAAAAGATATTTATAAAGTCCTACAAGTCGGATAACAGTTTTTTATAATTAAACTCTTTATAACAAAAAGGCAATTTTTTGAAAGAAAAATACTTTATATATACATAGGGGATAATAAGGGAAAATTATGTCATTTGTTACGGCAATAGGGAAAAAGATTGTAACACCAGCAGCAAAAAGAGCTGTTAAATTCGCTCATATAACTGACCCTGTTCAAAGACAGGTTGCGCAAGATGTTTCTGTTGGTGCTGAAAACTTAACACGTCTTGTCAAAGAAATTTCACCTGAACAACTTGCTTCCTTACAAAAATACTTCAAGCCTTTTGAAAGATACGGATTTTCCCAAGGAGATATAAAGTACCTCATACAGCAAAATCCTGAAATGGTTGAAAATTTAGAGCTTATTGCGGATGAAAAATTAATTAATGCAGTGTTAAAACGCAAAGACCTAGTTAAAGGTGGTTTATTAGGTTGTATCACAAAAGAAAATAAAAAGGCATTTATTCAATTACTGAGAGATAAAAGCATTACAGACGAAGAATTTAAAACTATTGCAAATCTTATAACAGAAGAAAACGCTCCAATTTTGAAACAACTTCTTAAAGACAAAAATTTTAACAGTAAAATTTTGGCTGATTTGCCTACAACTCATTTGACAAAGGATAATGTCGAAGTTTTGCGTGCAATTTCAGGAAAAGGAAGTGTAAGCACTCAAGAAATGTTGTACATAATGACTTCAACAAATAAAAGTAATTCTGACATTGCTTTGAAACTTCTCGAAAGAGCGGGTGAAAATACTGAAGGTCTAAACTTAATATTGCATAATGTTTATGCATACGAGGGTATGAGTAAAGAAGGCCTGCAAGCGTTCAAATTGAGAAAAAATTTCATTTCTGAACTTTTAGAAAATCCAAATTTCAAACTTGGTAAAGACGAAATGGAAAACTATAACATTTCACAGGTTTTATCTGTTTTAAAACCTGAAAATTATAATATGTCTCAAAAGGCGCTCTTAGAAAGAAAAGTAGATTTGCATCTACTATCAGATTTTCTAAAAGATATAACTTCTGAAAATCAAGAAATAGCTAAAAGAATACTTAGTTTTGCTTCAAATGATACAAGATTACCTGATTTAAAATATTTAAATCCTGAAATTGCAACAAGATATTTAGATGAAGTTGCAAAAATAAATAATCCTCAAGCACAAAGTTTGTATCTTGGAAATATGGATAGCCTTAAAATCCGAGAAGAAAATATTGATGAAATATTAAAAATTATAAGAACAACAAAACCGGAAAATGCAAAACATGCAAGTGCAATTATTACTTCAATGAATTATTCTGGTAAAAGTATAAAAGAAATTGAACCCATAGTTAATATGATTGAGCAAAGTGGGCGTCAATTAAATGATAATACAATTTCAAATTTGGTAGTTTTCAGTGGAATTGAAGAAATTCCTGTTACGCAATTTATAGAAAGAATTGTAAAGAATAAAGCTATATCTGATAGAGAATTATATTTTTTAACTAATAAATATATTAGTATTGCACAAAAAGTAAAATCACATGGATTTCATCTTCCACGACAAATTGAAGATGACTTAAGACTTGGTAAAATTACAGAGGCTGAGTTTAACAAAACCTATGAAAAATTAATGGAAGAATTTGAGCAAAAACAAGCTGCAACAATTGAAAAATTACCTGACGTATTAGAAAAATTATATCAAAATAAAAGTCTGAATGCGAATCAAGTTGAAGATATTTTTTCTCAATTATCTATGAATAATATTTCATTAGTAGAAAAATATGCTCTTAATCCAAATATTACAAAAATTGATTTATGCGCATTTGAACCTAAATATATACAAGAATTAGAAAGTTTGTTAAAAACAGACATCCCAAGCTATTATCAAAAAGAATTTCTACCTGTACTGAGGTTACAAGAAAACGGAGGACAAAAACGTCTTGAAGTTTTGCAAGACTTGATGAAAAGAGAAAAATCTCCGAGTGTTAAAACTATTGCGGAAGCCGTTGAAAAAGTTGATGAAAAAACATTGCAATATATTGATGAAATTATAGCAAGAAAAGATTTAACACCAAAACAAGTTCTCTTTGCATTAGATCATATTCAATGGGGTGATAATGTTGAAGGTATAATGAAATTAGTTAAAGATACAAGCTTAAAAGGTAAGTATTTTGAACAAGTTTTTGAAGAAGGTGCATACAAAATGTATGAGCAATATCCTGAACTTACTAAAAAAGCACTTGAACTAAAAGTTCCACTACAAGTTTGGAATCCAAAAGGCAGTTTTGATAATAGCTATGCTGCAATAACAGATGTAATTGGCGAAAAAAGATTAACAAATATGTTAAAGGGTATAGAGCAAGCGAAAAAAGAATATGGAATAGTATCTGAAGATTTGTATTTAGGAGATTTGGATGGGGCAAATGATTTGTTTATTACACTTAAACAAAGAGATATGCAAAGTCGAGTTAATTTGATCTATAAATTCCATAAGAAAACAGGAAATCTTGTATCCATAAATCAAGGCGAAAAAACAATTCATCTAAAAAAAGGAACAAAAGTGTATGACTCTGTTTCCTCTGAAGTAATAGCCAACAATGCCCCTGCAAAACCCTATAGAATAAGTTCTGTCACAGAAGGGAAAAATGGAAAAGCTTTCGGAACTGTTTATACAGAATCAGCAATAAAAGGTCAATATGATATCTATCACACAAGACCTGACGGATCACGCATAAGAATTGGACATGCACAAATTACTCCAAACGGAGCAAAACATGTTAGAAGAACACTAACGTCAACTGACGGTAGTAAAACTTATACAGCGTTCAGAGAAGATAAAACAGGTAACAGTTATTTGCATTCTGTTATTACTGATAAAACAGGGAAGCAAATATCCGAAGTAACAAGAACATTCAAAGTTGTATCTAAAAACCACTTCGTATCAACTGTAAACGGCAGAAGTTATGACATATTATTTACAGATAAAAAAGTTGTTGTAACAAAACTTGATTCAATGGGTAAAAAGACAGCAGAAAAAGTTGAGTACGCAATAGCTGATGTGCCTGTAGATACAGCAAATAAAATAGCAGGAGATTTAGAAAATTTACCTGATAACAAAACTTATCAGCTAGCAGCGAGTGTATTTAAAAAATATGGAATTGAGCCAAGAACGATAGATAGAAGTTGCGTTGATATGTTAAAACGACTTCCTGGCGATGAATGGTTTGCAATGAGTAAATCCTGTGAATTTGTAATGCCGCAAAGTTTTATGCCTGAAAATGCTTGTTACGCAGGGAATAGTATTTTTATGTCTAAAGAATTAAATAATAATCTTGGTGTTTTTGCTCATGAACTTGGTCATGCAAAATTCCATGTACTAGACTTGAGAAAAGATAAAGAGCTGATGAAAATATACAATGCAGAAAAACGAGCATATACTGCAAAATTCCCTGAATCAAGAATTGAATCGATTGAATATTTTTTAGCTAAAAACGATGCAGGTAAACGAGGTCTGAATGAAGCTTGTGCAGAAACAAATCTTATGACAGATACAATTCAAACTTGGGAACGGTTACAAGATAGAACTATTTTCTTGGAACAATATTTCCCGAACACTGTTGCCCATATTAGACAAAGATATTCAATGCTAAGTTAAATTAGTATTTCTTTACCCACTTTACGGCATCCGTTGCGAATTTTGTGTAAGAGTGAAGTCGAGCGAAGCGAGCAGAACTCGAGTATGTGAGGACAAAAATTTGCGACAACGAAGTAAAGCAAATGGCTTGTCCGAGAGACAACGAAATTCAAGACAGCGGCTTCAGCGGCTTTCAGCCACAAGCAAAATTTGCTTCGCCCTCTGCTCGCAACTCGCTCGACCAAGACTGACCTATCGGTCAGTGTGGTTCGTATCAACAATCCAAAAACGTACATAAAAAGTCGGGTTAAAACCCGACTTTTTATGTAACTCCCGGAGATGGATTCGAACCACCGTTAAAAGAGCCAGAATCTTTCGTCCTGCCACTAGACGATCCGGGATTATTTCCTAAAACATATTAACATTTCAAAAATTATTTACAAGTAACCACACCGTATCATTTTTATTGTATTATCTTATAGTAAAAAAGGAGAATTTGTATGTTAAATTTTTTCAAAAAAGAATTAAATGAATTTAGAGATTTTGCAATGCGCGGTAATGTTATTGACATGGCCGTAGGTATCATTATTGGTGCAGCTTTCGGAAAAATTGTTGACTCAATGGTTAACGATGTAATTATGCCGCCTTTAGGCTGGTTAATGGGAAAAGTTGATTTTTCAAACTTATACCTTACCCTCCCTGTGGACGGCGATTTTACTAAATATCCGTCATTAGAAGCAGCAAAAGCAGCTGGAGCCGTAACAATTAACTATGGCGTTTTTATTAATACACTTATAAGCTTTATCCTTGTAGCTTTTGCAGTATTTTTACTGATAAAAGGAATCAATAAAATTCAAGCTGCGGCAAAAAAAGAAGCAAAAGACGCAGAAAATGCTGCTCCTACTGTTAAAAATTGTCCAAAATGCTTCTCAGAAATCGATATTCGCGCAACAAAATGCCCGCATTGTACTTCCGATATCTAATTTAAAAATTTTTATAACAACAATAGTGGCGCAGCTTTAGCTGCGCCACTATTATTATTGTTTCTTTTAATGTCGATAGGGGGAGTCGAACCCCCAAGGTTGCCCACATGAACCTGAATCATGCGCGTCTACCAATTTCGCCATATCGACATAACGAAACATACTTTATTTAATTGTAAAAATACTCTTGGGTCAATATGATCTCTATGGCGAAGCTGACTCTCGGTCAGCCCTCTCGCAAAACAATACTCAATTGTTTTGCTGCGGCACAGTGCCATATCGACATAACGAAACATACTTTATTTAATTGTAAAAATACTCTTGGGTC
>CAYVSD010000005.1:64761-76401 GCA_964453315.1 uncultured Muribaculaceae bacterium
CCCTCTCGCAAAACAATACTCAATTGTTTTGCTGCGGCACAGTGCCATATCGACAATTGCATAAATATTATATTATAAATATAATATTTGAACTTTCCCTTTTCGTTTTCGTTATAGTATTTAAATAGGAGAACCTAAAATGAATAAATTTTTTATTATTTTAAGCCTGATTTTTTTGACAGCAAGCCCTTCATTTTCTTATTCCTATTGCTACAAAACCTCAAATAAACAAGTGGTTTGCAGAGAATATATCAATAATTACAACCGTTATAACTACCCAACAAGAAGAAACCGCTATTACTATCCGCCTTATGGAGGCGGAACAACTACCGTAAAATACAATGCGGGTTTTCCTGTTTCTGTTCAAAGAGGTTTTGGACCAGCGCAAAACATTAATACCATTAACAATAATTACCCAAATTCCGGAGCAGCTTTTGTTTTTAAATAAATTCATTAATCACATGCAAATTTTATAATTTACAAGTTTTGGTATTACAAATCTTAAAAATGTATTGTAGATAATCACAATAAGTTCTATAATTACCCATGCTGGATTAAAGGAAAGGACAATAATAAATGGTTTCAATTGAAGAAAAAACTTACCCGGAATTAGAAAGAGCAATAAACCCTAATCACGATATTAAACTATTTGCAGGACGTTCAAACCCGCAATTAGCACAAGAAATCGCCAACGAATTAGGAACTTCAATCGGACCGATGATTGTCAAAAATTTTTCTGACGGAGAAATATACGTTCAAGTAAAAGAAAGTGTACGCGGAGATGATGTTTTTATTATCCAACCTGTTTGCAATCCAGTAAACGAAAATCTCATGGAACTTTTAATTATAATTGATGCCTTTAAACGAGCAAGTGCAAAATCAATTACAGCTGTAATTCCATACTACGGTTATGCAAGACAAGACCGAAAAACATCAGGCAGAGAAGCCATTACTGCAAAACTTGTTGCAGACTTATTAACAACAGCAGGAGCAGACAGAGTGCTTGCAATGGACTTACACACAGGTCAAATACAAGGTTTCTTTAATATACTTGTTGATCACATTTTTGCAGCCCCTATTATAACAAATTATATTAAAAATTTAAATATAAATCCTGATGAAATGGTTGCTGTTTCACCTGATATGGGAGGAGCAAACAGAACAAGATATTTTGCCAAAAAACTTGACTGCCCGATTGCAATCATTGATAAAAGACGCGACAAACACAACGAAGCTATTGCAACTAACGTAATCGGTGACGTTGCAGGTAAAGTTTGCCTTATGTTTGACGATATTATTGACACAGCAGGAACTATCTGCGAAGCTGCAAAGCTTTTAAAATCAAAAGGCGCTAAAGAAATTTATGTTGGCGCAACACACCCTGTATTTTCAGGCCCTGCAGTTGAAAGATTAGGCTCTGCACCTATTACGGAATGCATTGTAACAAACACCATTCCTTTAGATATGGACAAAATGCCTTCCAATATCAAACAAATATCAGTTGCGCCACTATTAGCTCAAGCTATATCAAGAATACACGATGATGAATCCGTAAGTTCTTTATTCGGCTTTGAAAAAGAAATGCAAGTAAGCTAATTTTAAATTATTCTTACGCAATATATTTTGGTTGGCAAAAAGTATTTAACTTATCCTGAGCAAGAAGCATATAGTCAGATAAAGTTAAATCATCAAAAGATTTTGCTTTTACTTTTTCAAGTTGTTTTGCCTTTAATATATCCCTAACTTCATTAGGAGAGGGCAATCTTGGTACTTTTTCATCAATAACATAAGGAGACTTCGGCAAAGGCTTTGGAGACACAATTGAAGATGAACACACTTTTAACATAATACACCACACTTTCTTCACACACTATAAATAAAATAAATATTCTATTTAAAATTGCAGTATAAATATATTTTTTTAAATTTCTTTACATATAAATCACAATCTCCTCTATTTGGAGGAGATTTTTATAATAATTTAAAGAAAATTACGGCAACTGACGATATAAAAAATATAAGATATGAAAGACGAAAGTTTTTCATACCTCCTCCCCAAGTCTGGTAGCCGTTTTTTAAAAACGGCTTTTTTTTATGCAAAAAAAGGCTCTTCACAAAGAAGAGCCTTTTTAATTATTCATTAACAAATTTACCCTTTTTTAGACGGAATTCTCATACCGTAGAAAGATCTTACAACAAAAATCAACGCTACTACTAAGAATATCCACCCAAATACAGGTGCTATTTCGCGGAAGTTTTCATTAATTGCAATTTCCATAGCGAGCAATCCGAACAATGTCGTAAATTTGATAATAGGATTCATCGCAACAGAAGATGTGTCTTTGAAAGGATCACCTACAGTATCACCTACAACGGTTGCTTCATGTAATGGTGTACCTTTTTCGCAAAGATCAACTTCTACAATTTTCTTCGCATTATCCCAGCAGCCGCCGGCATTTGCCATAAATACAGCTTGGAACAAGCCGAAAATCGCAATCGCAATCAAATAACTTACAAAGAACGATACTGCAAGATTAGATTCAACACTAGGTGCTGATAAGCATGCAAGTGCCAATGCAAAAGTAAACAATGCTATAAAGATATTTATCATACCTTTTTGAGCATATTGAGTACAAATTTTAACAACTTCTTTTGAATTTGCTACATTTGCGCTTTTTTCATCCGCATCACCAAGTTTAATATGTTCTTTAATATATTCAACCGCACGATAAGCACCTGTTGTAACAGCTTGCATTGAAGCGCCACTAAACCAATAAATAACAGCACCCCCTGTCAAAAGCCCTAACAATGTATACGGATTTAACAAGTTCAAAATCATTTCCGGCTGAATACCTAATGTGTTTTTAATTACAAGTATCAACGAGAAAATCATTGTTGTAGCACCAACAACAGCCGTACCGATAAGAACCGGTTTTGATGTTGCTTTGAAGGTATTACCTGCGCCGTCATTTTCTTCAAGATATTTTTTAGCATTTTCAAAATCTGGTGTAAAACCATATTGATTTTGAATTTCATCACTAACACCCTCAATCTCTTCAATCAATGATAATTCATAAACAGATTGTGCATTGTCAGTAACAGGTCCGTAAGAATCAACCGCGATTGTAACAGGTCCCATACCCAAGAACCCAAACGCTACTAAACCAAATGCAAATACTGATGAATAATCCATCAAAGCTTCCGGAATAAATGTACTTGCGTAGTATGCCAATCCCATTAAAAATACGATTACCATACCAATCCAAAATCCTGAGAAGTTCCCTGAAACAATACCTGAAAGTATTGTTAAAGAAGCACCGCCTTCTCTTGATGCCGTAACAACTTCTTCTGTATGTTTAGCTTTCGGAGAAGTAAATATTTTTGTAAATTCAGGAATTAATGCAGCCCCCAATGTTCCACAAGAAATAATTGTTGCAAGAATAAACCAAGTGCATTCACCCATACAGCACAACAACCATTTACTTACCGAATAAGTCATAGCGATTGACAAAATTGAAGTCAACCAAACAAGTCTTGTCAAAGACAATTCAAAATCAAATTTCTTTGTATAACCCGCATAAGCCTTATCATACAACCCATTGAACCAATAAGCCACAACAGATGTAATAATCATTAAAAATCTCATTACAAAAATCCAAGCCAAAAGTTGAACTTGATTTTCTTGACCTAAAACAGCAAGAAGAATAAAACTTACAAGCGCAACACCCGTTACACCATAAGTTTCAAACCCGTCAGCTGTTGGCCCGATTGAATCGCCGGCATTATCACCGGTACAATCCGCAATAACACCGGGGTTACGAGGATCGTCTTCTTTAATACCAAATTGGATTTTCATAAGGTCTGAGCCGATATCGGCAATTTTAGTAAATATTCCGCCTGCCACACGCAAAGCAGAAGCACCAAGAGATTCACCAATTGCAAACCCTATAAAGCAAGCTCCCGCAATATCACCCGGAACAAATAATAATATGATTAACATCATTATTAATTCAACAGATACAAGCAAAACACCAATACTCATGCCTGCTTTTAACGGAATATTCAAAATATTTAAAGGCTGCCCTTTTAATGAAGCAAATGCTGTTCTTGAATTTGCAAGTGTATTCATTCTGATTCCAAACCACGCAACAGCATAAGAACCCAAAATACCTATTACTGACCAACAAAGTATTGTCAATACCCCGCTAATGCCCATTTTTTCAAGATAACCGAAATAAAAAGCTATACATAAGCCGATTACCAATTCCAAACCTAATAAAAATTTACCTTGCTGGATAAGGTATGTTTTACAAGTTTCAAAAATAGTATTACCAACGGCATCCATAGCTTTATGAACATCAAGCTTTTTGATTTCCAAAAATTTTACCAATCCGAAAATCAAACCGATAACTGCAACACCAAGCCCTACCATTAACAAATTAAAGCTATACGGTGAAATGTTACCGATATTCGGCACAATCAAATCCGCTTCACTCGCTAACGCAGGGGAAATACCAATGGATATCATTGAAAATAATACCATTAGAGATTTTAAAAATTTTGTCATATATCTCTCCTTCTTAATAAATCAAAATTACTACTTTATTATAAATAATAATCATGCATTTAACAATATATTTACATTATTTCATGATAAAATTAAATTATGTGCAAACAAAATACAAGTTACTACATAAAAGAACTTCTTAATATTGCCGCCCCGATTATAATGGGAAACCTCGGTTTCATATTAATCGGAGCAGGAGATGTTTTAATCGCGGGTAGGCACTCAACTGACACTTTTGCTGCAATAAGTATTGCCAACGCTATTATAAATTGCATAGTAACGTTTTCTATCGGTTTAATTTCAAGCATCTCGCCCTTGTTATCAAATTATCGGGGAGAAAAATGCCATGTTAAAAAATATTTTTACCCTTCAATAAGGTTTGCTATGTTTTGGGCTTTAGTAACTTCAATCGCTATTTGCGCAGTAATCCCAACTATTCCTCTTATGGGTTTTGAAGATAAACTTATTCATCCTATTCAAGAATATATGTTTATTTCTGCATTAAGCACTTTTGGAGCGTGTCTGCACGCTTGTCTTAAAGAGTTTTTACAGGCCTTTGAGATCGTTTTATTTCCAAATCTACTGACAATTTTTTGCGTATTTTTGAATTTAGCACTAAATGTAATATTTGTCTTCGGCTGGGGAATAATTCCTTCCATGGGTGCCGTTGGACTTGCTATTGCAAGTTTAATTGTCAGATATTTTATGGGGATTGTTTTACTTCTATACTGCTTTATGAACATGTCGTTCGAAAATTATCATGAAAAAGAATATTACAAAAACTTGATTAAAATAGGTTTTCCTGTTTCTCTCGCAGTGCTTGTCGAATTTGTAGCTTTTAACAGTATCGCAATAATTATGGGAAGAGTATCAGGTGTATACGCAGCTGCTCAAAATCTTATATGCACACTCACCACTATTTCATTTATGGTTCCGTTTGCAATATCAAATGCAATTGCAGTTAAAGTCGGTTTTGCAAACGGTGCAAAAAATTACGTTGATTTAAAGAAATTCGCATCCGTCGGAACAATAATTTCTCTGGGATTTATGGCATGCAGCGCAACATTCTTTTTAACATTCCCGAATTTTATAGTCGGGATGTTCACTCTTGATAAAGAATTATTTATGATTGCAATTCCAATCATACCTATACTTGCGCTATTTCAAATGTTTGACGGATTACAAATTTCACTTGCAGGCATCTGTAAAGGAATAAAACAAACAGGAATCGTTCTTTTGGCAAATTTTATCGCATATTGGCTGGTTTCACTACCTTTAGGTTATACACTCGCTTTTAACCACGATATGATGTTAAAAGGCTTTTGGTTCGGACTTGTCGCAGCCTCAATCGTTCTATGCATCGTAATAATAACAATGCTTAGAAAATATTTTAAAGCAAACCATTTAATATAATTTAAACCCTACATATTATATTGCAATCATAACAAGTGCAATAAATCCCGCAATCACCATAGCCGGACCAAAAGGCAAATACATGCCTGATGTTCTGTGTTCTTTTATGCCGTACAGCAATTCTCTGCATGTCATAATACCTAACAATAACAAAACTATTGTACTTGCCCAGTATGCTATCCCATTAGAAAACCAGCCGGCTTTTTGCGCAAACATATAACCTATTGTATAAATAATAAAAATCAATATAGCGCTTAACGTAAGCCAATTCTTATTATCTGCAAGGCGTTTCAAGAATACAGGCAAAGTCATTACTATTTGAACAATCGCAGATAAAACAAGTATACCGATTAAAGCCTGAAATACCGGCATAAAACTTCCATATAATGAAGAACTGCCCAAAAATCCGCCAAATACTGCGCCCAAACCGGCTGCAATATACGAATCTCCTTCCCCAAAAGCTCTTGTTCCAATTAGAACAAGCCCCAATCTTGCAAACGCTTCCATTATCAAAAATCCAAGTATTGCGGCAGCAACTGAATATAATACAGGACAAGTTAAGACAAAATCCAAATTGATTTGAGGCAATCCGTTATACTTTGCGTATAATGCAAAATTTAAGACAGAAATAAATATGCTATATAATAAACCAACACCAATTAAAGAATATGTATGAGCATCTGCAACCTTTTGCTCTAAAATATCAGTTCCTGCAATTACAATAAATAAACAAGAAACAATCAACGCAAAAACATAAGTAATCACCTGAAACCACGAAATCGGATTAATTACACTCAACCCAAAAAGCGGATCAAACGGCATACAAAACCTTAAAAACAAACCTACAAAAATACAACCTGTTAACAACTCTACTATCGGATATTGTATACTGATATGTTCTTTACAAAATCCGCATTTTCCGCCCAAAAACAAATAAGAAAGAACAGGTATATTATGATACCACTTCAAAGGAGTTTGACACTTCGGACACTTTGACCCCGGAAAAACAATTGATTCTCCGCTGACAGTCCTTAAAATAACAACATTTAAAAAACTGCCTACAACCAATCCTATTATCAATATAAAGCCTAAAATAATAAGTGATAATCCCATTTATCCTCCTTTTTGTGATATCTCATTGTCTATTATAATATACAATTTATGTAACGCTCTTTTTAAAATCCTTGAAATTTGTGTTGTTGAAACCTTATATTCCTGCGCCAAACTTTTGCGCGTAACTTCATGCAAATAATATTTCATAACAATTGTTTTATCTGGTTCTGCCAGTTTGGAAAGCGCAAATTCAAGCATCTTTTTATTTGCAAAATTTTCTTCAAAAGTTTCTTCACTATCCTGTTGTATTCTATCCAAAAGAGTTTCGACTCCGTCATTTGAATACACATTTTGATCAAGAGAAATCATATTTTTTAAAAGCTCAATATTTAAAATTTCTTGAACTTTATTTACAGGCATTTTTATGTAACTAGAAATTTCCTCAGCCGAAGGATTACTTGTCCCCTCAGGATATAAATCTTTTATTGCATTTCGAACCTTTGTAATATTTTCTACAGATTCACGCGGGGGACGAACAATATTAGCTTTATCACGCAAATAATGTAAGATTTTACCTTTTATAAACTTGCTGACATAAGTTTTAAAACTTCCCTTTTTTTCAACTTTATAAGTATCAATTGCGCGCAAAACTCCAACTGCACCCACCTGAACCAAATCTTCTTTTGAAGTCGAAGAAGGTAAAGGATAAATTCCTGATGCGATTTTATTCACAAGCTTTAAAGATTCTTCTATCAAAGTCAAATACAAGATATGTTTTCTTTTAATATCCTGTTCACTTTTATATGAAAGAATTAAATCTTCAAGTTTTTCAAGTTCGGATGTATATGCTCCCAATGGTCTTAACCCCTTATAATAACAATATTGTAACACAAAATATTATTTATTCTAAATTTTTAAATTTATTTAATAAATATTAGGAAATAAAAATATTTATGCTAAAATGAACACATAGTTTTTAAGGAGTAAAGAATGATTACCGTAAAAGATGTAGAACACGTTGCAAAATTAGCAAGACTTCAATTAACAGAAGAAGAAAAAGAACTTTATACAAAACAATTGGGGGATGTTTTAAAATATGTTGATCAAATGAATGAAGTTGATACAACAAATGTAAAGCCAATGACTCAAGTTATTGATTTTTCAAACGTTATGAGAGAAGACATTCCTGTTCAAGAAATTTCAAAAGAAGCTTTAATGTCAAACGCACCGGAAGAAGAAAACGGTTTTTTCAAAGTGCCAAAGATTAATTAAAGTTGATAAGATAATAAGTCTATAAGGCAATAAATTCGTTACATTTTTATGTGGTTTTACCGCCACAAATAAGGATATATAAGATGACAAAATACATATTTGTAACAGGCGGTGTTGTAAGTTCTTTAGGGAAAGGAATCGTTGCAGCATCTTTAGGAAAGTTATTACGTTCAAGAGGTTTTTCTGTTATTAATCAGAAATTTGACCCATATATAAATGTTGACCCCGGTACGATGAGTCCTTTTCAACACGGAGAAGTCTTTGTAACAGATGACGGCGCTGAAACAGATTTAGACCTCGGACATTATGAAAGATTTACCGATACAAATCTCGGACATTTTAACAACGTAACTTCAGGCAGCGTATACCAAAAAGTTATAGAAAAAGAACGCCGCGGAGATTATTTAGGCGCAACAGTTCAGGTTATACCGCATATTACAAACGAAATTAAATCAAGAATTGTTGGTGCCACAAAACAATTTGAACCGGATTTCCATATCCTTGAAATCGGAGGAACAATAGGCGATATCGAAAGTTTGCCTTTTATTGAAGCAATAAGACAATTTAAAGCAGAAGCAGGATACGGAAATGCAATCTCAATTCACTGCACTCTCTTGCCTTATTTGCCAACATCCGGTGAGCTTAAAACAAAACCATCCCAACACAGCGTTAATGTTTTAAGAAGTTACGGTATTCAGCCGGAGATACTTGTGTGCAGAACATCAAAATCATTACCGAAAACAGAAAAAGAAAAACTTGCTCTTTTCTGTTCAGTTCCAAAAGAAGCCGTTATTGAATGCAAAGACATGAAAACAATTTACGAAGTACCTTTAGCTCTTGAAGAACAAGGACTTTGCTCAGTTGCCTTAAAAATGCTCGGAATTAAAGATAAAAAACCGAATTTAACTTCTTGGGAAAAATTAGTAAGCAAAATTAAAAATCCTGAAAAAACTGTTAAAGTTGCAATCGCAGGAAAATATACAAAACTATCCGATGCCTATATTTCAGTTGTAGAATCTTTAAGACACGCCGGATATTCTAACAGCGCTTCAATTGAAATTAAATGGATAAATTCAGAGGATTGTGTTGATTATCAAAATTGTAAAAAACAACTCTCAGATGTTAATGCGGTTGTAGTTCCGGGAGGTTTTGGAGTTCGGGGCATTGAAGGGAAATTGAACGTTATTCGTTACGCAAGAGAAAACAATCTTCCGTTTTTAGGTTTATGCCTGGGATTACAATGCACAGTTATTGAATATGCACGAAATGTTGCCGGTTTAAAAGGTGCAAATTCAACTGAATTTGACGAAAACCCTGAACATCCTGTTATTGACATGATGCTTGAACAAAAACATGTTAAAGGTTTTGGCGGCACAATGAGATTGGGAGCGTATGATTGTTATCTTAAAAAAGGCACAAAAGCCCAAAAAGCTTACGGAAAAGATATAATTTCCGAACGTCACAGACACAGATATGAAGTTAACAGCGAATATATAGAAAAATTATCACAAGCCGGACTTGTATTTTCAGGAATGTCACCTGACGGAATGCTGACAGAAATCGTCGAGCTTCCAAAACTAAATTGGTTCGTAGCTTGTCAATTCCATCCTGAATTTAAATCACGTCCTGACAGACCACATCCGTTATTTAAAGGGCTTATAGATGCGGCATTAAAAAACAAAAAAATTTAATTGTATAAAAAGGGGTAATAATGAGCGAAAATTTTGAATTAAAAAAATTTACCACAGCAAATTTTTTAAATTTTGCATTAGGTTTTCTAGGGTTGCAATTTGCATGGCAAATGAGAATAATTTTATCTGCTCCGGTAACGGAAGGTTTGGGCGCTAATCCGTTTATATACGGTTTAATATGGCTTGCTGGACCATTTACCGGAATGGTTGTTCAACCTTTAATCGGTGCATTATCTGATAAAACAAAATCACGTTTTGGCAGACGCAGACCATATCTTTTGGGGGGAGCGCTTATTGCATCAATAGCTTTATGGCTTTTCCCGAACTCCGGAAATATTGCTCATTTTGTGGGTTTGGACATTTACCCCTGGGCTGGATTGTTAATTGCTGCGGCTTTAATTTGGGTAATTGACGCTTGTATAAATATTGCTCAAGGACCGTACAGAGCGTTAATTCCTGATGTTATTATTCCTGAGCAGCATTCTCTTGCAAATTCATACATAAGCCTTGCAATAGGATTAGGTTCGGTTATTGCAGCAGCGACTGCGCCTGTATTAAAATTTGCATTTAATTATCAAATGTCAATTTCAGCGCAATTTATAATGGCAGCGTTAGCTTTTACCCTTGCAATGACTTGGACTTGTTTAACTATTAAAGAAAAAAACACTAAAACAGCAAGTTACTCAGAAAATTTAACAACAGAAACCACAAACGCTGGCTTTTGGCAATCTATGAAAGAATTTTTTGAATTATCTCCTGAAGTTTCAAAAATATGTATTATGCAATTTTTCACTTGGATTGGTATGATGTGTATGATGATTTTCTTCACAAATTTTGCCATACATACAGTCTTTGGAGTTCCTGATTTAACAAAATTAAGTGCAGATTTACAAGCTCAATTTATGCCAATTCAAACAACTGCAACAAATTATTCATCAATTTGCTTTGCAATATTTAACCTTATTTGCTTTATTATTGCTGTGCCAATTGGAATTTTAGCAGGGAAATTCGGAAACAAAAAAGTACATATAATTTCGCTTTTATCAATGGTTATTGCATATTTAATAATGGGAATCTTCAAAACAAATCCAATTATTGTAGGCGCAGGAATGGCATTATCAGGAATAGGCTGGGCAAGTGTTTGCGCACTACCTTTTGCAATGTTATCCCGTTATATTAAAGCAGGCACAGAAGGTTCTGTTATGGGAATATTTAATATATTTATCGCGGGCCCGCAAGTATTTGTATGCACCCTTGTTGCATGGCTTATTAACCAATCCGTAATAGAATCAAGCGGATATTTAAATTATCACTACGAATATTCATTCTTTATCGGAGCAATATGCTTACTTATTTCAGCATTTATAACAAAATTAATTAAAGAATAAGGATATATCAGCCCGAACAGAGGCACGAGCGAAGCGAGAGTTGAGCAATTATACAAGCAATGCATATTCTTGTTAATTGCGAAACGGTGCCGTCTGACAAAGCGAACCAATAAAACGCAGTTGAATTGTGTGAGCCTGTCTGCAAAGCTATTGCGAGGGCGTATCGAGTTTAACTCGATTGACTCATCTATATAAAAAAAGAGGAATAGACTTTTGTCTTATTCCTCTTTTTTCTAAATTAGGTGCTGGCAACGAG
>CAYVSD010000006.1:0-68891 GCA_964453315.1 uncultured Muribaculaceae bacterium
CATATTTAATTTTATCGTACGGTATACAATCTCTTATATGATCTTTGTCACATACCTTTGCCATTTTTAGGTTTTTACCTAGGCCGTTTGTTAAAAAGTCGTAAGTGCTTGTGTAGGTGTCATTCAAATCCCCTGCGGTCTTGGTTAAGTTTATTCCTTTGATAATTTTTGCATTGAATACTTTTTGTTGATTATCTTTAACGATACTGTTAATCTTTGCAATCAACGTCGGAATAGTCATCGCTGCAACAACGCCGATGATTGCAAGAGTGATTAATACCTCTGCTAATGTAAAAGCTGTTCTTTTCATTAAATCCTCCTTTGTACTTTCTTTATATTTTATATACTTTAAGTCTATAAAAAGAAGTTTAGTATATCGTTTAAATTTTGTCAATACGATATGATGAATAAATGGATAAGGATGATTTTTTAAAGTTGGGACATAAGATTAAGTATGAGCGCAGCAGGCATAATGTTTCCCAATTGGATTTGTCCTTAAAAACAGGTTTGACTACCCGAACAATCAGCCGTATTGAGTGCGGAAATATTGATCCGAAGTATTCTACGCTTGTTAAAATTTCTCGGGCTTTGGGGATTAAAATTACGGAATTATTAACTTTTACGCTTTAGTTTCTTGCAAATTATTATTTTAAGACTAGCATAATGTTTGAGTATGGATAATAAAGTTTTAAGAAAAAGAACTTTTTTTGTAATAGTAGTGACGCTTGCGATGATGTTTGCAGAAATTTATTATGGTTTTGTTACTCATTCAATGGCGTTATTAGCTGACGGGTTCCACATGGGAACTCACGCATTAGCTTTTGCAATTACTCTTTTAGTTTGTTTTATAGCGATAAAATATGAAGATAAAACAGAGAAATTCAATGCTTTAGGCGGTTATACAAGCGCTATATTGTTAGGCTTTACCGGTTTGGGAGTTATTTGGGAATCTGTTTCAAGATTTTTTAGTCCGTTATCTATAACTTTTTCGGATGCGATTTTTATTGCGGTTTTAGGATTGGCGGTAAACGTTATTTGTATATTAATAATGGGTGGCGAAAATCCTTTCCATAATCATAATCATGCTCATTCATGCTGTGAGCATGAGCATACTCATCATCAGGAAAATTTAAATTTCAAAGCCGCATATATGCATATATTGGCTGATATTATGACATCTGTTCTTGCTATATTTGCCTTGATAACAGGTAAATATTTGGGTTGGATAGCGTTAGATCCTGTTATAGGTGTTGTTGGCGGTTTTGTAATTTTTAAATGGGCATTAGAATTATTAGTTTCATCAGGCAAAATTTTATTGGGTTTTGATAAATAACGCTTTGTAAATATTTGTGATTTTTAGTGTATATTTAAAGTATAATAAAATTATAGATTAATAATCAGAGGATAGCATGGATATATTTTCAATATTTACGTTATGCGGAGGTCTTGCATTTTTTCTTTACGGAATGCTTGTAATGTCCTCAGGACTTGAGCAAATTGCCGGCGGAAAAATGGAAAAATTGTTAGAACAATTAACGTCAAATCCTATAAGAGGTTTTTTTGTTGGAGCGGGCATGACAATTGCTATCCAAAGTTCGTCTGCTGTTACGGTTATGCTTGTTGGTTTTGTAAACTCGGGTATAATGAAATTGGCGCAAACAATCAGCATAATTATCGGTTCTAACGTTGGTACAACCGTAACTTCGTGGATATTGAGTTTGTCCGGTATTCAAAGTACAAATTTCTTTTTAAGAATGTTAAAACCGGAGTCTTTTTCTCCGATTTTAGCACTTATCGGTGTGATAATGATAATGACAACCTCCAGCAGGTTGTCACGCAGAAAATCTTTCGGAACGTTTTTAATAGGCTTTGCTATTTTAATGTTTGGAATGGGGTTGATGTCCTCATCTATGGCGCCATTAGCAAATGACCCAAGATTTTTGAAAGCCTTAACTTTATTTACAAATCCGTTTATTGGTTTGTTGGTAGGTCTTGTTATTACGGCGATTATTCAAAGTTCTGCGGCTTCAGTCGGTATGCTTCAAGCATTATCAATGACAGGTAGTATTTCTTATGTCGTGGCGGCGCCGATTATTGCGGGACAGCATATAGGAACTTGTATAACGGCAGTTTTATCAAGTATCGGGGTTAATACAAACGCCAAAAGAGTTGCGGCGGTTCATGTTACATTTAACGTAATCGGTGCAATAATTTTCCTAACGGTTTTTGAATTGTGGCTTCACTTTTTTGGTTACCCGTTAAATCAGATTGCAAATCCTCTCGGAATTGCTGTCGTGCATACAGTTTTTAGTTTGTTGGCTGCTTTTTGTCAATTTCCGTTTAGAAAAGCTTTGGAAAAATTATCTTATATTATTATTAAAGATTCAGAAGACGATAACGAAGTTATACTTGATGAGAGATTGCTTAACACTCCGTCAATCGCTATAGCTCAATGTTACAGAGCAACTGCAGATATGGCGAAATTGACAAGGGAAATTCTTGTTATGTCTGTTCGTATGTTAAAACAATACAATCCGAAAATTTCTGAGGTAATTAATAAACACGAAGCTAAAATCGATAAATATCAAGATGTCTTAGAGACATTTTTGCAAAAGCTCTCCGGTAGAGAATTAACGGACGAAGATAGTAATAAAATTTCTCAATTAATACTTTCAATTTCTGATTTTGAAAAAATCGCGGATCATTCTATGCATATTTTACAGATTGCCGACAGAATGCATCGTAAAGATTGGGATTTAGCACCTGAAACAGTTGAAGAATTGAAAAAGGTTGTCAATGCCGTAAAAGAGGTTTTTGACATTACGGTAAAAGCCTTCGTAAATAATGATATTCGTACAGCACGCGAAATTGAGCCGTTTGAGCAAATTGTTGATGATATTGCTTATGTTGCGAAGAAAAATCATATTAAACGTGTAAAAGAAGAAAAAGTACACATAAGACGTAACTTTGCTTACGCAGAAGTATTGAATGACTTGGAGCGAATTTCTGACCATTGTTCAAATATTTCAACAAATATGATTCAGTCAACAAGTATCGCTTTGCCAAGACACGTTTTGAAAAATAAATTAAAAGGTTTGGATGTGAGCGAATTTTCTTCGCAATTAGATACATTTAGACAACAATATGCTATTGAAGCAATATCAAAATAATATATTTATTTAGGCATTAACGTCTAAAGATTCTGTTGGTTTATTTTCAGCTTTTTCTTGATCCATACCAAACATTTTTAATACAGGTCTTACAAACGGTCTGGAAACTATAGGAGATAATGCGGATAATCCTATAATTGATCCGGCAATTGAGGATACGTTAATTACTCCGTTTGCGCGGTCTTCGTTGATATCTTCAATCTTGAAATCAGTACCTTTTGCATTGTTGATTTCTTCTAATTTTTTAACTTTATCAGCTCGAGAAAGTTTGTTATATTTTACAAATTCATCTGATTTATTAAATGCTTGAAATACTTTTTCTTCTTTGGCAAATTTTCTTGCAATTGCAAAAGAACCTTTTTTGAATACAGGAATAACAACTCCAAATGAAACTGCAAGACAAGTTAATTGGAATAAAAACTCTTTCATAGCGGAATATTTTTTTGTTTGAGCATCAATATTGTTGTCTAACAAAATAAATCCCGGACGACCTATGGCTTTTAAACCTGTTTCAATTCCAACTTGAGCGGCAGTATTTTGCGTAATATTGTATATAGCAGGGTTTGCGATGATGTTTCCTATCATTGTCATACTTTTAACCCTCCTTTATTGGCAAATATGTGCATGCCGTAATTATGGTAAGGTTTTTCGATATTTCCTTCAAAGTCTTTGTTTGGTTTGTTTACAGTTTCAATCACAGGAGCTTGCGAAGTTACATCTAACTTTGCAGGTTCATCTTCTTTGTTTTTTTTATGGAAAATTTGATTTGTAAGTGGAGCAATGATAGCAGAGCATAATGCCGGAATTACGAAAATAGCGGCAATACATACTCCGATAAAGCTTAAATTAGATTTTGCTTTTACGGCTTGTTCCGGATTTTTGAAAGCTTTTGCAAAATGTTGAGCAATTTTTGCACAGCCGATATAAGTCGGAATTGCAACAACTTCAGTTAGTAATTCACGAGCTGCTGCGTATTTTTTTGTTTCGGGTTTTTCTTTTTTATCCGTTAAAGAAGTTAGGGGTTTAAAAATCGCATTAGCGCAGGCTACTGCTACAACCGCATATATCGGTTTGTTATTTTTTCCTATTGAATCTATGATTTTTGCTGTTGTATTTGCTAATGTCATTTTCTTTATCTATATAAATAATTTATTTAAACTATCCGCTATTATTGTTAATTATAAACTGAAAAAAGATTTTTTTGTTATTATTCGTAAAAATTTTAATATAATATTAACATTTATTAAAAATATTTTATTTTCGACCTTCATTTGGAGTATAATTTTATTATAGTTTACAGGGGTATTGTATGAATAATAGAAATATATCAATTTTAATTGCAGTTATAATTTTAAGTGTATTTAATTTGTCGTTTGCTGCTGAAAATGTAAAAAACAAGTCCGACCAAGTTCAAATTTCGGAAGATGAAAATATAAAAGCGAATAAGGCAACTTTAGATAAAGCTGTCGGGGCTATGAATAATAAAGATTATCAGTCAGCTATTGTTTATTTGACAGCTTACATAAATTCAAAACCTAAAAAATATGAAGCGTATAAGCTTAGAGGAGACTCTTATTACGCGCTGCGTGAATATGATTTAGCTCAGCAGGATTATCAAACAGCGATTGATTTAAAAGCAGCTGATGATAAACTTATGACTGGTACGAAATATGTAAGTGCCGTTATTTTAGGTGCAGATAAGCAAGAGCAGTTGCAAAATCCGGAATTAGGAAATTTATATGGTCGTTTGATGTATGCTCAAAAAGCCCAAAATGATTACAATTATGAAGTTTCATATTCAAAAGCGGTTCAATATAATTCTCATATATATTTGCCTCAGCCAAAAAAAGAAGAAATTGCAAGAATAAATTTTCCTCAAAAGTATGGAAAAGTTATGAATCCGCAAGGGATTGATGAAACTATATACGGTGCTTATGATGATATCGAAAATGAAAAATATACGGATGTAATATTCAAGTCACAAAAAATTATTTCAAATTATCCGGATTATTATTTAGGATATTATTTGTACGGAATTGGTTTGAACGGGCTTGAGAAGGATGAGGATGCTATTGTTGCTTTCAATAAGGCTATAGAAAAAAATTCTTATGATTTTGAATCAATGGCAAGTCTTGGGAATATTTATTTTGACAGAGCGCAAGTAACTTTTTCTCAGGACGATGCGCGTAAATCAAAAGAATATTTTAATCGAGCATTAAAATACAATAAAAATTGCTACTTGTACCATTTTTATATCGGAATGAACGAGTTGCAATTGGGTAATAATGAGGTTGCAATCACAGAATTTAATAAAGCAATTAAAATAAAACCGAATGATTATAACAGCATATATTATAAATCAATTGCGCAATATTTAAAAGGGGATTATCAGGAGGTTATAGATAGTGCTACAAGACTTTTGTATAAGCACGTTTCTAACTATAATTCAGTTCTTTATTTGAGGGCATTGGCACAATACAAATTAAAAAATTATGATAAATCAAATGCTGATTTGGATACAATTTTAGGGAATTTCGGTGACATTTACAATGCTGATATTAGGGTGATATCTCCTAAAGAACAGACATTGGATAATTATGTCTATTACTTGAAAGCTCGAATTTCACAGACTCAAGGTGACGGGGCAAAATCAGATTTGGCAACTGCTTATAAAAATCCGATTATAGCTCAGCTTGATAAAGCTAGAGCCGCACTTGAACCTTATGAAAAAAAACTTCAGGCAAAAGAGATTACACTAAATGATTATAATCAGTATAACGCTTTTTATGAAAGTTCATTTCCAAAACTTTTGCAATCAAATGTTGTAATTACTGAAACTGATGTTGACAATCAATATGATTATATTCGTACAACTTTTGACGATATGGGCTTGAGTTTTGTTTATACAAATCCTGATTATAAGTTGTCAACGATAAAAGATTATCCGTATCGGAAGTATTCAAATAAAATTTCAAAAGAAAATCTTGCTGTTGTTGATTCTCAGGCATCGCAAGAAGTAAAACAAGATGTGAAAGAAAAAGAAAAGGTTACTCCTGAATTAAAAACACAAGTTGCTCCGGAAGAACTGTTGATTTCTGATAATGAAAATTCTTTGGCAAAGATTTTGGCATCAAATTCTTACGGAATGTTAGGCCCTGTTTTGGAAGAATCTTCCGGAGTAAGTGAAAATGTAGCTGAAAAGATTACTACAATATCTGAAGAAAATGCTCAAAATGTTCAAAAAATAGTAGAGGAAGAAAAACATTCTGACGTCATAAAATCTGCTTCGGAAGCAGTATCAGAGAAAGTTGCTGATAAAGTTTCAGAAGAGTCAGCACCAAAAGAAGCAGTATCAGAGAAAGTTGCTGATAAAGTTTCAGAAGAGACTGCTCCAAAAGAAACATTATCGGAGAAAGTTGCTGATAAAGTTTTAGAAGAGCCAGCACCAAAAGAAACATTATCAGAGAAAGTTGCTGATAAAGTTTCAGAAGAGACTGCACCAAAAGAAGCAGTATCAGAGAAGGATTCTGTGATAGAAAAAATTGAAAAAGAACCGACTGTGGTGAAAGTTCAACATACACCTGAAAATGTTAATGAAAAGCATGCGAATATTAATCAAGAAGAACTTGGTTTAAAACGATCCGGCGAACCTGAAATATCTGAAAAAGATGAAGTTATAGTTTTAGATAAAAATGCAATATCTCAGGTCGTTAAAAAAGAGTCTGATTCTCAAACATCGGATTTCAATTTAGGTTTAGATAAGCAGTATGATATTGCAAAAGAGGTAGATTCAAAATCTGTTATGCCGCCTGTAACTTTGCCTGAGGAGAAAATAAAAAATGTTAATATAGAGCAAAAAGAAGAAACACCGGTGGTGAATGTTCCTCAAATGAATGAGATTGTTTCTGGTGAAAAATCTCAGCAGATTGAAAATGATAAAATCCAATTAAAAGATCAACAAGTTGCGACTGAGGTTCAGGAGAATAAACAAGAAGATTCCGCACAATTGGCTCTCAGACCAAAAGCTGTAGAAGAAAGCGCAGAGAAGACAGACGAAATTGTTGATTTAAAAGCTCAAGCTAAAGCGTTAAAACAGCAACAAAAAATTGAGAAAGCAAAAATAAAAGCAGAAGAAAAATTACGCAAACAGCAGGAAAAAGCTAAGATAAAAGCTGAAAAAGAAAAGGCTAAGGCTGAAATTAAGGCACAAAAAGAGGCTGCTAAAATGGAAAAAGCGGCTCAAAAGGCACAGCAAGCATTAAAAAAAGAAGAGTTGAAAGTTCAGAAAGCAAAAGATGAGGAGCTTTCTAAAATTGAAAAAATGCAAAATGTTGTGGAAAAAGTTTTAGATGAAAAATATAATATTGAAGAACCGGAAATTCCTGTTTCTAAAAAGAAAACTGTGATTAAAGAATTAGAGAAATAAATTGACAAAAGGTTTATATTTTTTCTATAATTGTAATATAAGGCTATGGAGAGAAGTATGAATATTAAATTTACGCGAAAAAAACTTGCGGCACTTATATTATTAGTAATTATTGTACCTATAATTTATAACAAGACTTCGGCATTGATAGGCGGTCTTATTCAGATGCAGATGATGAAAATGCCAAAAGAAGTTGTTGTGGGACATCCGGACAATGTAAATACAAATATTTCAGCAGAATCAACGGGACGAGTTGAAGCGAAGTATTCAATTGATGTAAAAGCAAGGGTTTCCGGATTTTTATTGAAAAAATATTTTAACGAAGGGGATTTTGTAAAAAAAGGACAATTATTATTCCAAATCGATCCTCAAGAATTTCAATTAGAAGTGAGAAATTCTCAGGCAAATGTAAATCAATATAGCGCTTTACTTTTAAATTCTCAACAGGAATTAAACAGAGCAAACGCATTGATTAAAGAGGATCTTGTAAGCCATTCTTATGTGGATCAAAGTTTAGCAGACCGTAATCAAAATCAAGCTTTATTAGATGCGGCAAGACAAAAGTTGCAATTAGCGCGTGTTAATCTTGGTTATACGGCTATAAAATCTCCTATTGACGGAAGAATCGGTAAAATAAATATAACTGAAGGAAACTATGTTACATTGACTTCCGGACCGCTTGTAAATGTATCAAGCATAGATCCTGTATATGTATCATTCAGTTTGCGCAGTTCTGATTTTATTAAACTTTTACGTGCAAGTGATATGTATAAAGATGTAGAAGTTAAAGTCCAATTTGAAAGCGGAAGCTGGTACGGGAAAATAGGTAAAGTTGATTTTGTTGATAATCAAATAGACAAAAATTCCGGTTCAATTCAAATGAGAGCTACTTTTGCAAATCCTGACGGATGGCTTGTTCCCGGTGATTATTTGAAAGTTTCGCTTGTTGCACCTAAAAAAGTTCAATTTATGACTGTTCCTCAGGCAAGTACAAAAGGTGATGCGATGAGCGGATATTATGTTTGGGCTGTGGATAAAGATAATAAAGTTGTAAGAAAAGATATTGAAGTTTCTGATGCTATTGATAATAGCTGGATTGTAGAAAAAGGTTTAACTCCTGATGATACTATTGTTCTTTCAGGTGTACAAAGCATTTCACAAGAAGGTCAAAAAGTTAAAATTATCACAGCGGAAGAATATGCAAAAAAACAAGAGAAGAAATAAATGAAGAAATTACTAGACAAAGCAAAGTTGTACTTTTTTATATTAAAACCGAGATTTGCCCTGGTAATATCAATATGTATTGTTATTATGGGTTTAATTTCTTTGGCGGGTTTAAAGCAAGAGAGCTATCCTGATGTAACTCCACCTCAGATTGAAGTTTCCGCGACATATATGGGTGCAAGTGCCGAAGTTGTTGAATCAACGGTTGCATCTGTTTTGGAGCAAAAATTAAACGGTGTTGAAAATCTTACATATATGACATCTTCCTCATACGATGGTTCATACCAATTGCGTATGTATTTTAAAGTTGGCACGGACAAAAACGTAAACCTTATGAATGTTCAAAACAGAATTCAACAGGTTCAATCTCAATTGCCGGAGGATGTTCAAAGAACCGGTGTTACTGCAATCAGCCGTTCTTCCGGGTCAGGTGCTTTAATATTTACCCTTGTGCCGGAAAGGGGAAATTGGTCTCAGTTAGATTTGACCAATTACGGAACGATTTATATTTCAGATGAATTAAAACGTGTTGATGGTGTTGCGGATGTAAATGTATACGGTTCAGGAGATTATGCCATGCGAATATGGCTTGATCCTCAAAAAATGGCCGGTTTGAATATTTCTACAAGTGAAGTTCGTGCTGCAATAAACGCGCAAAATGTTCAGGTTACGGCAGGGGCTTTAGGGCAAAGACCTACCGATGATGAACAAGCTTTGCAAATAACACTTAAAACAAAAGGCCGTTTACAAGATGTAAAAGATTTCGAAAATATTATTATACGTTCAAATATGGACGGTTCTAACGTAAAAATTAAAGATATTGCGCGCGTAGAACTCGGTTCACAAACCTATCAGAACTTAGGTCTTGTTGGGGGGAAACCTTCTGCGGTTATTGTAATTGCTCAGCTTCCTGATGCTAACGTTATTAATATGTCAGAGGCTGTTCATAAAAAAGTCGATGAATTAAATTCCCGTATGAATAACGGTCTAAAGATTATGACAATTAAAGATGATGCTGAATATATTGAAGAATCAATGTCAGAAGTTGAATTTACAATTCTTTTAACGGCTTTAATTGTTGTTTTGATTATTTATTTATTCTTGGGCGATGGTATGGCAACATTGGTGCCTTGTGCAACAATTCCGGTTTCATTAATAGGTACGTTTTTTGCTTTAAAAGCTTTTGGAATGTCTATAAATTTATTATCTTTATTTGCCCTTGTTTTGGCGGTAGGTGTTGTAGTTGACGATGCGATTGTTGTAATTGAAAATGTAAAAAGGCACGTAGATGAAGGAAAATCTGCTGTGGCTGCGACTCAGCTTACGATGGAAGAAGTTGGTCCTTCATTAATTGCAATGGCGCTTGTATTAATGGCGGTATTTGTACCGATTATATTTATGGGCGGCATGACAGGGGTTATGTATAAGCAGTTTGCGGTTTGTATAGCTGTTTCTATTGCTATATCCGCATTATGCGCATTGACATTATCTCCTGCAATGTGTTCTCATTTTTTGGGTCGAAAAGATGAAAAAGCTGAAAATAAAAATGATAAATCCATTGTTTCCAGATTAAGAAAAGTCGTAAAAAGGATTTCTACAAGAACTTTAAGAGTAGTTGTAAGGTTTAATAAATCATTTGATAAACTTGAAAATTTCTATATGGAATTTGTGGAAAAATTTGTTTATAATAAAAAGTTAACCATTATATTCTATGTTAGCATATTATTATTGACTTTGTTTGCATTTAAGATTACTTCAACAGGTTTTATTCCGGATGAAGATCAAAAAGTATTGCTTGCATCCATAACCTTACCTGATGGTGCGTCACTACCAAGAACAGAAGAAATATCCCGTAAATTTATTGCTCAGGTTAGTGAAATTGACGGTGTTGACAAGGCAAAATTGACAGTTTTTGGTGGTAACGGTGCATCAAATTCTTCAACCGTAATTATTTTGTTAAAAGATTATGATTACCGTAAAATCGGGCCTTTAAAATGGATAAAGAGAAAAATTCAAGGCAAACCTACAAATTTATCTCATGTCGCAATTTTGAATAAAATTCGAGCTATAGGAGCTAATATAAAAGAAGCTTCTATTATCTCTTTTTCTCCTCCTGCAATTATGGGTATGAGTATGATGGGTGGTTTTGAATTTCAAATGCTTTCTCAGGGAGAGTATACTCCTCAGGATATGGAAGCGTGGGCTAATAAATTGATAGAGGCTGCAAATGAAGACAAGAGCCTTGCTAACGTTAATACTACATTTCAGGCAAATGTTCCTCAATATATTTTAGATATTGATTATGCAAAAGCGCTTGCACAAGGTGTTGATTTACAGGAATTATATGCAACATTATCATCTATGCTCGGTACTTATTATGTAAATGATTTCAATAAGTATGGGCGTGTATTCAAGGTGGAATTGCAGGCAGAAAGCAGATTCAGAAATAAAGCAACTGATCTTGAAGGAATATATGTAACCAATAAAAATGGTGTTCAAGTTCCTATATTGTCTTTAATAAAATTACGTCAAACAATTGGTACGGCATCTATTTCAAGATATAACCTTTATAAATCCGTACAAATACAAGGTCAGCAATCTCCGGGGAAAAGTTCTGGGGATGCTATGAAAGCTATGGAAGCGGTTGCAAAACGAGTATTGCCATCAGATATGACTTTTGATTGGTCAGGTACTTCTGCTCAAGAAAGAGAAGCATCGGGGCAAACTATTATGATTGTTGCTTTTGCGCTTATATTCGTATATTTATTTCTTGTAGCGTTGTACGAAAGTTATACAATACCTTTTGCCGTATTATTAATATCCCCCGTTGCGGCATTGGGTGCATTAATATTTCAGTTAATGATAAATCAGGCTTTTGATATTTATTCTCAAGTTGGTATGATTACGCTTATCGGTTTGGCTGCAAAACAATCTATTTTAATTGTAGAATTTGCAAAAACTGAGCATGAAGAAAACGGATTGGGTGTAAAAGAAGCTGCAATCAAAGCTGCTAAATTAAGATTTAGGGCGATTATGATGACGGAATTAGCTTTTATTATAGGTGTTTTACCAATGATATTTGCATCAGGCGCAGGTGCAAACTCAAGAATTTCAGTAGGTTCTACTGTATTTGGCGGTATGGTTGCTGCTGCCACTTTAGGTGCTGCTTTAACTCCGGCATTTTATGTAATTGTTCAGGAATTTGTTGACAGATTTCCGAAGCGCGAAATTACCGATAAAGATTTGGAGATTGAGGTGTAATGAAAAAGATATTAAATACAGTTCTTATAATTTCTTTGATGACATTTGGTTCAAGTGTATATGCCAAAAAAGTTAAAGCTGAAAAACAAGAAAAGAATACAATTCAAATTGTTAAACCTGATACAAAAAAAGAAAGCAAAAAACACGAAATTAAACGTTTGAATTTACATGAAAATACTAAGGTAAAATCTTCTAAAGAAGCAGAAGGGATGTATGAAACTAAATTCCCTATAATTGATAGTAAAATTGATTATAATAATTTGCCGGAGGAAGTTACTTTAGAAGATTGTATAAAATTGGCAATCACTCACAATCCTTTAATAATGTCTGCAATCAGTAATGCGGAAATATATAAAAGTCGTGTTGGGCAGGCATGGAGTAACTATTTTCCTACTTTTTCAGCGGGAATTAGTTATTCAAGAAACGACATGTTTATGACAATGGGTGGAGAAATGGCAAAATTTATTCCGCAAAAATATAATATGTTTTATGTTCCGACATTGTCTGCGAATATGCTTTTATTTGATTTTGGTAAAACAAAATCAAAGGCTGATTATGCCAAAAGAACATTTGAATCTTCCAGATATGATGCTGAAACAAGTATTGAAAATGTTATTTATAATGTAAAAGTTGCATATTATAATATGATTTTTGCTAAAATTCAGCAAACTGTGTATGAAGATACGGTAAAAGATTACGAGCTTCAATTGAAGCAGGCGAGAGCTTATTATGAAATAGGTAAAAAAGCTAAAATAGATGTGACTTATGCTGAGTATAACCTTGGGAAAGCTCAGTTGAATTTAATAAAAGTAAAAAATACAAGAGAATTGGCGGCTGTGCAATTAGCAAATGCCGTTGGTATTCCTGAATTAGCGGGAGTTGTTTTGAAAGACGGTTTAAATTCAAAAGAGTATCAAGTGAATTTTGCGGATTTAATTCAAAAGGCTCAAGAGGCTCGTCCGTCTTTGCTATCTGCTAAGAAAAAAGTTGATGCTGCAGAAATGAGTGTTCGAAATGCCAAAAGGGCTTTCACTCCTAATATTAGTGCATTTGGTTCTTATGATCATGGCGGGCGTCAAATTAATAGTGATTCGGGGTATTCGGTAGGCGTTCAGCTTCAATATTCCGGAATTAATTTAATGTATTTGAAAAAAATAGTTGATGAAGCGACTGCAACTTACAAAAAATATGTAGCGGATTATGAAAAAGCGAAACAGAATGTATATTTGGAAGTAAAAAGCGCATACATTAATTTAATGAATTCTCATGATGGAATTGCTGTTGCAAAATTAGCTTTACAACAGGCAAAAGAGCAACAATATCAAGCATTTAGACGTTATCAAGTAGGTTTGGGTGATGCAATAGAATTTAAGGATTCTGAAAATACATATTTGAATGCACAGTTGGATTATTATAATACGTTGTTGCAGTATAATGTTCACGCGGCAGAATTGGAGCGAGTAATAGGCGCACCGATAAAAGAATCGGATAAGGATTTGTAATTTCTATATATAAACCTTGACAACGTACATTTATTATATAGAATAATGATACATCTGAAAAATTGTTTTGGAGGAGTGCCAGAGCGGTTGATCGGAGCAGTCTTGAAAACTGTCGAACGTGCAAGCGTTCCGTGGGTTCGAATCCCACCTCCTCCTTATAAAAACGAGTAGACTTTTGTCTAACTCGTTTTTATTTTGTATGGTGAGGGTGAGAACCCACAAAATGCGTAAGTGTAGTTAGATGTATTTTTTGAGTAGTTTGCTCGGAAGTAAACAAATGTAGGTTGGGGTTTCTACCCCAACACCGCTAAATTGTAGTGGTCGGAAGAGCTTTAATTTTATAATTTCAAACTACTCCAAAAGTGACTTTTCTTGCACTTTTTTACTCATTTTTTGCACTATTCTTGCACACTTCTGCACATAATTGCACTCAGAATTTATTGTTGGGGTAGAAACCCCAACCTACGGGCTCTTTGTACTTGCATATTATTTACTCCTTTAATTATTTATTTTCTGATTTGTTCTTTTAATTTATCGAGAAAATTATTAACAAATTTTGTTGTTAATTCTTCGTGGGTATGTTCGCCCCTATCGGCTCTATAACCGAGATATTCTTTTTTAGTTCTTGTTCCATCTTCTAAAACCACGTTACCTAAAATTGAACGTTTTACATGACGAAATTCTAAAGGATTGCCCATTTCGTGTAAAACAAAATCGTCTTTTTTCACTTCGCTGAATTTCAAACATACTGTATCTGTATCACGACCGATTTCTTTTGCTTTCTTTTCCCAAGATTTTAGCATTTTGGAAGTTATATCATCAGTCCAACCGCTAATTTTAACTTTCGCACCAAAATTTGTGTTGTAATTGTTGTTTTGAATCCTTTGTACTTGCATTTTATTTGCTCCTTAATATTTTATTTTGCATTATGTGCTCTAAAAAGGTCTTTAACTGCAAATTTCAACATATTTATTAACCCTTTTGCCGCAGACTTTATGTCCATATCTTCTCTAAGGACGTTCTTTAGTGGTCTCAAACTATTTGCCTCTAATGGATATTTAGCACGATTCTCTACATATTCTTGTCTTAATTTAACAAACTTATCATATTTACCATTTACAATACTAGATAATAAATCCCTTCTTAGTAATTTTATACGTTCGTATGCTGCTTTGTTTGTTAAATTTTTAGCCATAAATGAAGTGTTGTAATTGTTGTTGTTTTGAACTCTTTGTACTTGCATTTTATTTTACTCCTTAATTTATTGATTTTGACCCTATTTACTCAATGCTTTTTCCGCATTTACAATTTCTTCTTCATTAATTTTATCAAAGAATGTTGTCAGCATATTATTAGTCTTTTCTGTGATTGCAACTTCTTTATCGCCGAGTCTTGGATTGGTTAGAACAAATTTATCCTTATTTAAACCTTGAATACAATAACTTACAACGGAATCTTCTTGTCCCCAAGTTTGCATATTTTTTAATCTTGTTGCAAATCTATCACGAGATATATCACTCATTGCATTCCTTAGCCAATGTGTAGTTTCTTGAGATACACTCGCACCGAAATTTGTGGTGTAGTTGTTGTTTTGTATTCTTTGAACTTGCATTTTTATATACCTTTCGCATGCTATATCATATTATAAAACCCGTAAAAATAAAATTTGCTTGTTTATTAGAATATTCTCAAATTTTGTGTTCTTTCTTCTCAAACCGATCGTTATATTACAATTGTGTTTAAAATCCGATGTGAATAATATATATGATTACTATTTTTACAATTTTTTAAAAAGTTTATGTTACAATATTTCTGTAAATTATACGGAGAAATATTGTGCAAAAAATAAAAGAAACAATTGATAAATTAAAAAAACTACGTTTTGTCGTGAATTATGGTCGTATGTGGCCGTATGTAAAGCCGGTGTGGTTTAGAGCATTATGTTCAATGCTTATTTGTATTCCTATTGGTTCGCTAGATGCTGTTATTGCTTTAGCATTGAAACCATATATGGATATAGTTATGGTTGATAAATCTATCTCATCTCCGTGGTATATTCCGATAGGAATTGTTGCATTTACTTCGATTCAAGGCGGGTTAAAGTATTTATCTTCATATTTGTCAACTTGGGTAGGAGGAAAAATTACTTTAGGCTTGAAATATGATTTATTCAAAAAGCTTTTAACATTACCAACATCTTTTTACGATACTAAAAATTCCGGAGATGTAGTTTTTCAATTTAATAATATGGCTGACGGGGCATGTTCAGGATTGTTAGATAATTTGAGCGTTTTCGTTCAAAGAATTTTCTCTTCAATTTCTTTGGTTTGTGTATTAATTTATAACTCTTGGCAGCTTGCTTTAATAGCTATTGTTATTTTGGGATGTGCGTTTGCTCCTGTTGCTAAGTTGCAAAAACGTATTAAAAGTGTAATGGATAAAACTGTTACGGCAGATTCGGCAATTATTACGGAATATAATGAAGCTTTTGCCGGTAATAAGACGATTACTTCTTATAATTTGGCTGAGCATGAAACTAAAAAATTCCATCAAATTTTGAAAAATATTTTTTCTTTACGTATAAAAATGGTTCAAAAAACTCAATGGTTATCTCCAATGATGCACGTTATTGTTTCTATTGGTATTGCGGCTGCAATTGGTTACGGCAGCCATTTGATTATGACAAATCAGATTACAAGCGGTAACTTTGTTTCATTTATTACTGCGTTGATTCTTTTATACACCCCTGTTAAAAATATCGGAAACAATTTAAATTCTGTTCAATTCTCTTTCTTTGCAATTGAACAAATATTTAATTTGCTTGATACTGTTCCGTCAATTCGCGATAAAGAAAATGCAAAAGTTCTTCCTCGCGGGGATCACAATATCGAATATAAAGATGTTAATTTTGAGTACGTTGCGGGTGTTCCTATTTTGAAAAATATTAATATTTCCGTTAAAAAAGGTCAGACTATTGCGCTTGTAGGAAATTCCGGCGGCGGTAAAACAACTTTTGTTAATTTATTGCCAAGATTTTATGATGTTAAATCAGGAAGTATTACTATTGACGGCGTAGATATCAGGGATTATACGCTAAGTTCTTTGCGTCAAAATATTGCGGTTGTTTTTCAGGATAATTTCTTATTCTCGGGAACAATAAAAGAAAATATTTTGCTTGGCAAAGCCGATGCAACCGATGAAGAAATACAACAAGCTGTAAAAATGGCTTATCTTGATGAATTTATTGCAACATTAAAAGATGGAATAAATACCCAAATAGGTGAAAGAGGTATTCTTCTTTCAGGAGGTCAAAAACAGCGTGTTGCAATTGCAAGAGCCTTTTTGAAAAATGCTCCGATTATTATTCTTGATGAGGCAACAAGTGCTTTGGATAACAAAGCCGAAGCTATTGTTCAGAAAGCTATTGATAATCTGATGCAGGATAAAACAGTTTTCGTTATTGCTCACAGATTATCAACTGTTCAAAATGCGGATAACATTGTTGTAATTAATCAAGGCGAAATGGCTGAATCAGGAACTCATTCTGAATTATTGCAAATTCCGAATGGTGCATATAAAGCTCTTTATGAAGCTCAGTTTAAAAAGAAAGAATCACAACAAGCTTCGGTTGGTTAGAATAACCAAGGAATGAATCTATATTTTGTTTTTTGAATATAAACTTGATATTCTGGATCTTGAAGTAGATTTCTTTCTTCTGTCAATGCCCTGATATAATATACAATTGTCCAACCTATTATACTGATACCAAATAATATTTTTTCAAAACCGAAAAATCCGCTGTCTAAAAATAGAGGTATTGTTGTAATTGTAATTATTGCAATTTGCATTGTATATTGTGGATGTCTTACAATATTATACGGAAATTTTGTTATTATTCCTCGATTTGTCAGGTTTCCTGCTTTTGTACCCAGTCTTAAAACTGATAAGAGAATAACAAATTCAGCGATAATCATTAGCGAACTGAGGGTTAATCTTAGCGCTAAATTTTCGACAGAAACAAAATCAGTATTGCTATTTGGAATTATTTTGTCGGAAAGTATTTTTAGAGGATAATAACACATTATACAGCTTAAAATTCCCATTGGAGTTGTATCAATGGTTTTAATTTTATTTTTAAAAAGTGTTAAATCACTTAAATAACTTATAGTTAATACAAGTGTAATGATGCCGAGCATAATTGTAAGCCACATATCATCCGTATCGTCAAGATATTGCAAAATTCCCGAAATAAGACCTGAGGCATTGGCATATTGAACGGCTTGAGAAAACATTTCTTTTAAAAATTCATAATCATATTGCAATGAAGGTAAAAATTTTGTGCATAATAAATTCACACAATAAACCCCAAAATATGTTTGCATAAATAAAATAATAATTGAATTTCTTTCATTTTCATTTGGTGCAAGATTTGCAATTCTTTCTTCTGCGGAGATTTTTCTTGCAAATTGACGTTTTATATAATTAAAAATATTGATGCTGCGTGAGTTAAGAATGCTCTCAGGTTTTGTTTTTAATAAAATAATTGGTGCCAAAATTATGTATAAAATATAATATATTCCAAAAAATTCGATGTAGTTAAAGCCTTCTGAATCTATCATTTCGCTAAAAATCGGGCAAACAGCTATAAATAAAAGGATTATGCCGTATATTAATACCGATAACCCGTAATGTTTAAATATATCTTTTTTTGTTACTGTCATAATAATTCTCCTTTATTTGGAATTTCTTAATATACTTTCTACAAAACCGTCTAAATCACCGTTCATAACGGCATCTACGTTAGATGTTTCATATCCTGTTCTGTGGTCTTTAACCATTTTATACGGATGGAATACGTAGGAACGAATTTGTGAACCAAAATCTATTCCTGCAGTTTCTCCTCGCAGTTCCGCCATTTTCTTTTCGTGTTCGGCTTCTTTTATTGCAAGCAGTTTTGAAATTAGGATTTGCATTGCGTATTCTTTATTTTGTAATTGTGAACGTTCTTGCTGGCATTTAACAACTATTCCTGAAGGTTTGTGTAAAATTCTTACTGCAGTTTCAACTTTGTTTACGTTTTGCCCGCCTGCTCCACCTGAGCGCATGGTTGTGATTTCCAAGTCTTCAGGCGGAATAGTTATTGTTTTTTCAAAATTTTCTACAATAGGTGAAATTTCTACAGAAGCAAAACTGGTTTGCCTTTTGCCGTTTGCGTTGAATGGAGAAATTCGAACCAGTCTGTGAACACCTTTTTCTGCTTTTGAATAACCGAATGCGTATTTGCCGGAAATTTTTATGGTTGCAGATTTAATTCCGGCTTCTTCTCCGTCAAGTTTATCAAGAATTTCGGTTTTCCAGCCCCGTTGTTCAGCCCAGCGAAGATACATTCTTAAAAGCATATTTGCCCAATCTTGAGCATCAGTTCCGCCGGCGCCTGAATTGATTGTTAAAATAGCATCAGCGCTGTCATATTCTCCTGATAGCATTTGTTGAAGTTCAAATTTTTCAATTTCTTTTTTTATATTTTGAATTTCATCAAGACTTAAAGAAATTAATTCTTTGTCGTGAAGTTCTATACTGGCTTCTGAGTCTGTTATTACCTGCTCCCATTTGGAAAGTTTTTCAAGAATATCTTTTTTTTCTTTGATTTCTTGTCCCAAAGAAGAAACTTTTTGCTGATCGGACCAAACATTCGGTTCTTGCATTTGGGATTCTAGTGATTTTAATTCATTTGTTAGTTTTGAGGGGTCAAAGACACTCCTTTATTTTGTCAAATCGTGGTTTTAAGGTATTTAATTCTTGTTTTAATTCTGTTTCCATACTGTGATTTTATGATAAAAAATATTTCCTTGCAATTACGTAAATATATTGATATAATTGATGTTGAAATGGATATTTTTAAAGATATAATAAAGATTTATTCCGGTGAAAAAAATATAAGTAATCATATTTTAATATTTTCTCTTTTGGGGATAATGGTTTTATTGTTTAATAATAAATTATCATTTGATTGGGTTGCCTTTACCGGCGGGTATTTTGGTTGTCCTATGCTCAGTGAAAGATTATTATACTTATCCCTTGTTGGCGGAATTGTAATTTTGATATATTCAATAGGGTATATTTTTTCTAATGCACATAATTTTTATATTAATAAAAATGAGCTGGCAGAGCCTTCATTGTCCTCGTTTGTTGTTTTTGTAAAATTGTTGCCGTTGTTTATTTTTTGGTTGGCCATAATTGTGTTATTTGCTGCAGCGGGATTTGCGGCGTTTGATATGGAAAGTATTTTGTTTTATATATATTTTTCAATTTTAATTTGTATTCCTCCGTTTGTGAATATTATTTATGTAATGTATGCTAAAGATTTTAAATTAAAATCTTTATATTTTAGTCCGTTATTTTTGTTTGAAGTAATAGATAAAACTGTTGGTTTGGTCATAAAGTTATCATTAAAATTGTTGGTTGTATGTATAATTCCTGTTGGAATTTTATATTTTTTATTTATATTTAGCGCAAAAATCAGCTCGCCGTTTATACAGTTAGGGCTTAGGCTGGGAGCTTTGTGTTTAGGGGCTTATTTTTTAAATATTATTCATTACTTATATTCACAGGGGCTGGTAAAAATTGTTGAAACAAAATTGTTGCAGCAGAATTAATTTATAATTTTTATACGCCCATCATCTTTAATTTCAATAGGTTCGTTTGTTTTTTGCATATAATCTGCAATACATTTTACGGCATCGAAAGGATATTTTTTTATCGTGCGTTCAGGGTGATTAAACATTGCGAAATTGTCATTTCCTAATGCACAGTAATCATTTATTATTGTTGTATAAAATTTGTCTGTTCTTGGGTTGTCGATATTTATAGCTGTTTTTATTCCATTTTTGTCAATAAAATAAAGTTCCTTTATTTTTCCTGTTTTGGTAAGTGTATATTCAAGACCTGATGTATAGAATATTCCGGGTTTATTTGCAGTATGTTTAAAAGATAGTGCTCCTGCTTTTAGGCCGTCAACAATCTCTTTTTCGCTGTAACTCATTTTATATAATTTATTTTTAAACGGCATGATATCTGAGAGTGTTCTTGTATTTATTTCTCCTTGTTCAAACGCTCCTCGAATATTTGCGGATGGTAACAGTACAATATCTGTATCTAATTCTGATTTTATACAGTCTGCTACAAAGTAAGCATGCGGATTTATATTTACTAGGCGGTTTTGGGGTTCCGGCGGTGCGGATTTTATTTTCCCGTAGATTTTTTGATTGCCAAAAATTTTATCAAATATGTATTTTGCGCTCATGTCGCGATGAAAATTTTTGGTGAATCCTATGTTATTTTGAATTTTTTTTATTACTCCGTTTTTATCAAATTCAAGGTTTAAAATTCCAAAATTTTCTCCATCTTTTCCTGCTTGAGTTATAACAATTGGCTCTCCTTTTTTATTGTAAAAAAGATTTTCTCCTTCTTTTACATCAAAAACTAAGTCATGACTATGCCCGCCAATTATTACATCTATGCCTTGAGTTTGAGTTGCAACGATTTTGTCTAAGCAATATCCAAGATGTGAAAGTAAAATTATTTTGTTAATTCCATTTTTCTCTAGTGTATTTATTTCTCTTTGAATATCGTTTAGGGTTTCTTTAAATCCGTCTAATTTAGTATCTTTTTGGATTATACCGTTTTTTGAGTGTTTATATAAATCTATTGGAGTTGTTCCGATTATGCCGTATTTATTTCCGTTTTTTTCTATTGTTGTATATGATTTTACTTTGTTATGCAGAGGATTTGATTGCGAAATTTTAATATTATTGGCGAGTAATGTATATTTTATTTCCGGAAGAACATGTGGGAGTTTTTCTTGCAGGTCAAATTCATGATTTCCTAATGCTGCGGCATCAATGTCTAAGATATTTTGAAAGTTTGCGGCAATTTTGTTGGTATTTTCTCCTTCGCCTATCATAATATCGCCGGATGAAAATTTTAAAATATCCGTATTTTGATGTTTATTGTTGTCAAAATTTTTGGAAGCAGAAACAGCTCGTTCCATGTTTATGGATTTGCCGTGAAAATCATTTATATAAAATATACTTGTTTTTGTTCTATCCCCTGAGCCAATGGGTTTTATCATTTTAATAGTACCCTTTAGCATGAAAGCACATAAAACATTTTATTTTTTAAGAGTATATACTTTTTTTTACAATGCTTAAAATTTCATTGTTTGAATTTGCCAATGTTTTGCAAGAATATCATATATTTCGTTAATCTTGTCTACGACCTCAATTAATATAATCCCATAATTACTGCAGCTGTATTCTCCCATTGGATGAAGTCCGATTCTTGTACGGATATAACAGCCGTATTTTGTTAAAATATCTTGAAGTTTTTGAGCGTCTTCTCTGCGATTTGTAATGTTTATTCCAAATATTGCAACCATAGTTAAATGTTTGAATATTTTATGGCAAAAAAAAAGACCCTTTCGGGTACTTTTTTATTCAATATCAAGATTTTCAGTTTCTTCTAATTGTTTTTTCATTATATTATTCATTATCGCATCAACGAGTAATTCGTAGGATTTTTTGTTTTCAATCCCCGGGAATTCTTCTTTTAATTGATTGCGAACCATCATTTCAAGTTCTTTTGCTTCTTGCATTGATTTTAATTCAACGCCGCTTAATGATTGAATATATTGAGCAGAATTTTTATTTAAATTATTTTTATTTGAAAAGGAAAGCCAACGTAATTTCGGACTAACATTTTCTTTTAATTTTTGTACTAACTTTAAATTTTTGAAACGGTTTAACATCTTGCTACCTCTGGATTTAACCTTCTTGTACCATTTTAAAGTTTACTGAAAAAAATAATTGACTAATTATCTTATATTGTTTACAATTCGTAACAAATTGAGATGAAATCGCTTATAATTTACTAAAATCTGTCAGATAATCGTATTTTTCTTTGAGTTTTGTCAATAAAGAAATTCTGTTATTTTTGATATTTTCATCTTTATCCATGACAAGTACGTCATCAAAGAATTTTGTAACTGTAGAATTTAGTTCTTCAAGTTTTTCAAGGTACGCTTTATAATCGCATTTCTCTATTCTTATTATTTCATTGTATAAAGTTTTTTCAATCGGTTCAACGAAGTATTTTTCGTCAATGTTATTAGAATTAGAATCTTTTAAAATTCTGATTACACGTTTAGCGTTTTCACATAATGCCGGTGAATTGAGCTCTTTTACGATGTTTACTCTTTCAACATAATCGGCAAGATCTTTAAGCGGATTTTTTGACGCACATGCTTCAAGAATATTTTTGTTAAATTTGTCTGATAAGAAAATAATCATTCTTTGTACAAAAAATTCTTCTATTTCAGTTTGAGCTTGCAGATTTTGAATTGGTAATAATTCAAGTGATTTGGTTATATATTTTGTAATATCAATTTTAAGATTAGCATCTAAAATTGTCTTTATAACTCCCAATGCGGCGCGTCTAACTCCGAGAGGATCAGATGAACCTGTCGGTTTTTTACCTGCTGCAAATACTGCACAAACCGTGTCAATTTTATCGGCAATCCCAACGATTTGACCTTCTATACCTTTTGCGGTTTCGCTTTCTGCATTAAGAGGGAAATAGTGTTCTTTAATACCGTTTACAACGTTGTTATTTTCTCCTGAAACTCTTGCATAATCTGCACCAATAAATCCTTGCAGTTCCGTAAATTCAAATACAAGGTTTGTTGTCAAATCTGCTTTGCATAAAAGTGCGGTACGTTCAATATCTTGAGAAGGCGTGTTAATATCATTCGCAATTTCTCTTGAAAGTGTTATTAATCTTTGGGTTTTGTCATACATTGAGCCCATTCCTTTTTGGAAGGTTACTCCTTTTAAGCTTTCGACATATTGTTCTAAAGGTTTTTTGGTATCTTCGTTGAAGAAAAATACTGCATCATCCAATCTGGCTTTTATTACTCTGACATTACCGGCTTTGATATTTTCAAATTCATCTCCGATGTAATTTGCCATAGTAATAAATTTGTTAATTAATTTTCCGTTTTTGCGAAGTGCAAAATATCTTTGATGTACTGCCATTACTGTGATAGTTACTTCTTCCGGAATTTGTAAAAATTCTTCGCTGAATTCACAAATAACCGGTACGGGATATTCTGTTATGAATGTTACTTCTTCAAGCAAGTCATCTGTATAATATGGTTCAGCGCCTATTTTTTGAGCTTCTTCATTTGCTTTTTTTATAATTAATTCTCTGCGTTCTTGCGGATCGGCATATACGTGTACTTTTCTCAAAATATCAAGATAATTTTCCGGTTTGTCAATTTCAACCTCTTGTTTTGAAAATCTGTGGCCCCGAGTTGTTTTGCCGGATTCTTTGTCGATAATTTTAACTTTAACTTCTTCGTTATCAAGCAAAGATACTATCCATTTTATCGGACGGGAAAATTTTTCGTCATTAGAGCCCCAGCGCATAAAATGAGCACCCTGAAGTTTCATAAATATAGACGCAACGTTTTGTGCTAACAGTTCTTTGATGCTTTGTCCTTTAACGGTAGATTTTGCATAAACGTAATTATTTTCAATATATAAATCTTCTTTTGTTAAATTGTTTTTGCGCGCAAAGCCTTCGCCTGCTTTTGTAAGATTTCCTTCAGAATCAAATGCTATATTTGCCATTGGGCCTTTAACAATTTTTACTTCATCAGCGGTATTATTATTTAATCCGTAAATTAAAACGGCGAGTCTGCGAGGTGTTGCGTAGACTTTGATATCTGTATAATTAACTTTATTATCGTTTAAAAAAGTTTTGAAATTTGTATTAAGCTGCTCTATCGCTTGCGGGATAAATTTATATGGTAATTCTTCCGTTCCAACTTCAAATAAATATGTGCTCATTTGTTTTTCCTTTTAATCTTTTTATAAAAAAATAATATCACAAAGATAATATAATAGTTCGTCTAAATATTTATTTTTGTGATATAATACAATCAATAAGAGGAATTAAGTCGTTTATGATGAGTCAAACTAAAAAGCTCTCGATAGCATTCTACTGGCACATGCATCAGCCTGTATATAAGCTCACACCTAACGGTGATTATATTATGCCGTGGGTAAGATTACATGCTGTAAAAGATTATTTAGATATGCCGTTGTGGGTGAAAAAGTTTGATAAGTTAAAATTAAATTTTAATTTTGTCCCTGTTTTATTAGACGCGATTATAAATTATGCACAGAAAGATGCGCATGATATTCATTCTCGACTTACAGTTACGCCGGAAGAAAATTTAACGGATAAAGATAAAATTTTTATTTTAAATAATTTTTTCGATGCAAATTATCAGACAATGATTTTGCCAAATCCTGAATACCACAGATTATACAGAATTGTTCAGCAAGAGGGTACAGAGAATGTAAATATATTCTCTAATCAAGAATATTCCGATATTATGGCATTGTTTAATCTGGCATGGATTGATCCGTTGTTTAAATCTACATACAGAGATCTTAAACGGTTGGTTAAACAAGGTAAAAATTATACTTTGGAAGACAGAATTAAAATAATTGAAATCCAACGTGATATTATCGGTAAAATTGTTCCGACAATTAAAAAATTTGTTAAGGCAAATAAAATTGAAGTGACTACAAGTCCTTATTATCATCCGATATTGCCGATTCTTATGGATTATAAGTTAATAAGAAAAGGTGTTTCATCCGATGATGAATTATTAAATTTGAAAACGGAGTCTGACGCTATAATTCAGACAAAACAAGCTCTTGATAGAATTGAAGAACTTTTTGGTAAACGTCCGCGCGGGGTTTGGCCGTCAGAACAGTGTGTGAGTCCTTCTACATTAGAAATGCTCGCAGATTTAGGTGTTGAATGGTCAATTTCTGATGAAGGTATTTTAGCTAATTCTATTAATTTTGAATTTATACACGATTTTAAGGGGTATTTGGAAGATCCGTATCATCTTTTGAAGTCTTATGAATATAAGAATAAAAACACTCAATTAAAAATGATATTCAGGGATGCGACTATTCATAATCTCGTAAGTTTTGAATATTCGCACCATGATCCTGTTGCGACGGCAAATGATTTATATGACAGAATTAAGGTTATACAAAGCAAAATTTTGTCATCTCCGGATCAGGATCACTTGTTGACGATTGCTATGGATGGCGAAAATTGTTGGGAAAATTATATTGATGACGGAAATCCGTTTTTTGATGCTCTTTATAAACTTGTAATAGATGACCCTACTTTAGAAACAGTTTTGATTAGTGATTATCTTGATAAAACAAAAGAAAATAAGCCTTTGAATAAGATAGCCATGTTTTCCAGTTTTAACCGAAATTTGAAATTATGGATAAATGAACCCGTTAAAGATCTGGCATGGACTTATTTAAAAAGAGTTCGGGAAGATTTTTCAAATTTTGTTAAAAGAGAACCTCATCATCCAAATATTGAGCTGGCTCGTAAAGAGTTGTTTGTATGTGAAGGCAGTGATTGGTATTGGTGGTATGGCGAGCCGAATTATTCCGGTCGAGATAACATTTTTGATTATATTTTTAGAACTCATTTGAAAAATGTGTATAAATATTTGGATTTAGATGTTCCAAAATTTTTAGATGATTCGTTGACAAGTGTTTCGCCTTATCAGCCGTCAAATTATCCGAGAGCTTTAATTACGCCTGAAATAAACGGCTTAGATGACATTGAACAAGAGAGTCTTTGGCAGGATGCCGGTTGTATTGAAATTCCTGACGGGCCTGTGTTGCGTGAATCTAAATTGTTTGAAAAAATATGTTACGGATTTGATAATGATAACTTGTACTTAAAATTTTATTTGAATAAATACATAAAAGAAGATGTTATTTTGAAACAGCGTACTTATCAGATGTATATGTATTTAAGAAAGGCAGGAAGACAGCAGGCGCTTTCTCCTATAAGATTGATAAATAAGACTCAAAATATTTTGCCGATTGCTTTAGAAAAATTCCATAATGAAATTCAAATTTCGATAAGGAATGATGAGCTTCGGTTTATGCGTTTAACAAAAGCAATCCCAGGTGATATGTGGGTGTTAGATAATCCTAAGCAGATTGAGACGGCTTATGACAAGGTTTTGGATGTTAAAATACCGTTCAGTATTTTAGATATTGATCAGGGTGAAACTCTTGAATTTGTATTTGTTAATGCAAATTATGGAATGGTAGATTTTTATATTCCGAATGAAACGATGATTACAATTACCAGACCTGCGTTAGTGTTGAAGTAATGGTGTTTATTAAAACAGTATTGTGAATATGCTTTAAGTCAGTTAGAAAAAGATTCTTAAACCGTGCTCCCTCGCGCACCGGAAACTGCTGAAACTCGGTTACGTTTCTTTTTGGATTCTATTATGCTGTCGTTATTGAATCTTGTAAGTCTTTTTTCTTCTTTGTCGCTTGTTGAAACAGATTGAGTTATATTAGCATTTACAGCTGCAGATGCTGCATAAGCTATATTATCTAATGTTATATTTTCGGGGATGTCTGTTGCATTTTTGTCGTGAGAATCTACATAAACAGGGGTTTCTTTTTCGTTTATGATATCCTCATTTGTTTCTTGTGTTGTTTTTTCAGTATTTTGTTTTTCATCTGTTTTAACTTGAATTTGTATTTCATCTTCTGTTATTTCAGGATTTTCTTCAAGGATATTTGCATTTTCTTGTTTTTTGCTTTCTGTGTGAATTTGATCGGATGTATCTTCAAGATGTTCTTCTTTTTTGTTATTTGTTATTCTTGCGTTTTCAATTTTTTGCGAAATGCGTGTTTCTTCTGAAGGGGCAGCTACTTTGTTTGTATTGTTTTCAATAGTTGTATTATTTTCTTCTTCGGTTTGTATTTTTGTCAAATCATTTTTAGAAGAATTTATTATGTTGGAATTGTCTTGTATTTCATTATTGATAATTGAAAGTTCATTTAATGCAGATTTCGCCTGAATAGCAGGATTTTCGGCAATAGTTTGCGATTGGTTACTTGCCTTTGTAATATCTGCCTCTTGAGATTGTTGTTGTGTTTGTACATTTTCTAATATTTGAAGTATTGAATTTTGTTCGTAATCAGTACGAATTCTTTGTAATTGTGCAAAGATATTTGCATTAGTATTCTTTGAATTTTCAGATTTTAAAGGATTATTTTTATCATCGTTTTCTTTTTGTTTTGTTGAATTTATGAGATTTTTATTTTCATCATTTATTTGTGGCGTTTCGTTATTTAATTCAACATTTGTTTCTTTTTGTTCATTTTTGTTATTTTCATCTTGAATTCCGTTTAAATTTTCCGTTTGGAAATTGTTGATATTTTCATCAAGAGCGGAATTGTAGTTTTGGGCAAAGTTTGCGGTTAATTGGGTTTTTGAATCATTAATTGAAATATTTATTTCATTTGCCGTGTTTTGTAAATCATTTGCCGCTTGAATTGCTATATCCGGTATAGCTGATGATGGTGTGTTATCTGATTGTATTGCTTTTCTGTTATAAACTCTTTGTCTGTTTAAACTTGTGTCAATTTCAGATAAATTCTTTGTTAATTCAAATGTTTCTTTAGATATATCTAATGCAGCTTGTGTTTTTTGAGATAATTTTTCATAAGAATTTAGAAACTCGTTGAGTTCCTTATATTCGTTTTGCATTTCTTTAATATCATAAGAAGATTGTTTTAAATTTTCTGACAATTCTTCAAATTCTGTTTTTTCTTCTTCGGATAAATTGTTTTGTTTATTTTTATCATTAAGTGATTTCCATTTTTGTATTTTAGAATTTAGTTGTTGAATTTCTTTTTGATATGAATTTTCTTTTTCATTTTTAATATCGTTTGCCCTATCAGAAATTATTTTAAAATTGTCATAATCTTTTATAAGCTCATTATTGGTTTTTTGAGCCATAACAATGTATTTTCTGGTATTTTCCTGTAATTTTTCTGGGCCTGAATCGGAATTAGTATTAGAACGTAAAACATTATCAAACGCATCTGCTTCGTCCGGAATAATCTCGTAAGTGGTTATATCAGATTCATGCATTGTATAAGCCCAGTCTAAGACTTCTTTTGGTACGGTATAACCGTTTTCATGCATTTCGATTATTTCATCGTATGTAAATCTGCTCCATTTTGAGTCTTGAATGTCAAGTTTGGAGGATAATTTTTTGTTATGAGCATTTTTAAATGCTGCATTTATTGTTTCAAAGTGTACTCTGGCCTGTTCTAAATAATATGAATCGGCGTATCCTTGGTGGGTTGCTTTTAACTGTTTTGCATAATTTATAACTTTTTCACTATATCCGTTTGTGCCTATAAGATCTATATTTGAAGAGTCTATTGTGTAGTCGGGCTTGAATTTGTTTTTAACTTTCATTTTCTTTTACCTTTATTTAGCATATTTATGCATAAAAAATATCGGTAAAAAGCGGCAGAAACTTTAAAATTTTTCTGCCGCTTATGAAAAGTTTTTACAAAAAGTTACACATGTTTTTCTATATTTGAAATAATAGCTGATTTTGGCATTAAGCCTGTCATTCTTTCAACTGCTTCCCCGTTTTTAAATACTAATAAGCAAGGTATTGCGCTGATTGAATAGTTTTGAGCGATTTGTTGATTTTCTTCTACATTAACTTTTGCAAATTTTACATTATCATAATCTTTTGCGATTTCGTCTAAAACAGGCGATAATTTTCTGCAAGGCCCGCACCATGTTGCCCAAAAATCAACAACAACAGGTGTTGATGATTGTAAAACTTCTTGTTCAAAATTTTCAGCATTTAAATTAATTACATTATTCATTATATAATCTCTCCTTTTATAATTTTTTTTTATTATATCATATAATTTATTTTTGTGTTATCATCCGGGTAACACTGATTAGGATATAAGAAATGGCACGAACAAAAGTTATTGAAATAGTTTTGGATACGGAGACTACGGGCTTAGATTATACTAGAGAAAAAATGGTTGAGTTTGCGGCTGTTAGGCTTGAAAACGGTAAAATTAAAGATCAATTTCAAACTCTGATTAACCCTCAACAGCATATAAGAAAGTCTAGTATAGCAATTCACGGGATTACTCCTGAAATGGTAGAAGATGCTCCGACTGAAGAAGAAATTATGCCAAAAATTTTGGAATTTATGGGTGATTATCCGATGGTGGCTCATAATGCGATTTTTGATTATTCCTTTATAAATGAAGCTTCGAAACGTGTTTTCGGTAAAGAAATAAATAATGAAAGAATTGATACTCAACAGATGTTCAAAGAGGTTTATCCTGAACTTGAGGCTCACGGTTTAAATGCTTTAACTGAAAAATTCAATGTCGAATTGACAAATCATCACAGAGCTATGGGAGATACAATGGGATTGGCTTTAGCTTATCCTGCGCTGAAAAAGCTTTATAAACAGCGTTTTAATTGGGAAAATAAACAGCTTGAAAATGTTGAGTATTTGTTTGAAAGATATTTAAGAATACAGCAGGCTGTGACTACCTTGCAGTCAGAAATGCAGGATTTGAAATCTGTTTTTAAACTCCATTTTGAACTTGGCGGAAGTCCTTTAGTTTCTCAAGAAGGAGATATGCTTGTTTATAATTCAAAACAAAGTTTTGGGTATGATTATAAAGCGATTGAACCGATTTTATCTGAGTTAGGAGTGTTAGAAAAAGCTACAAAGCTTAATACAGGCTTTATTGACAGATTAGTAAACGGAAAAAGCTTGGATGAAGATAAAAGAGAAATTATAAAAAATGCTCGTCAGGAATTGACAGAAACAAGAAACGTACAAATAATAAAAAATAAATAGGAGAAAATTATGCTAGAAAAATTAGGGGCGTTTTATAAAGAGCCTCCGGCACTTGAGACAATTCAAGACAAAGAAAAAGTTGATTCGATGTATAAACATTGGCGTTTAAGAATTTTTTACGCTTGTTTCATCGGTTATACAATATTTTATTTATGTAAGAAAAATATAGCAGTTGCTTTGCCGGGAATTATGCAGGAATTTGGTTATTCTGCGACAGAACTTGGTTTGTTGGGCAGTTCATTGTATTTAACTTACGGTATCGGTAAGTTTGTAAACGGAGTATTGGCAGACGGTTCGGACGTTAGAAAATTTCTTCCGACGGCATTGTTAATGACGGCGGGTGCAAATATTTTATTTGCATTAGCTCCAAGCTTTATTGGTATGCTTGGTTTAGATCCTAAGATTTTTGCAATGGTGCTTTTATGGACATTGGCATTTTTATGGGGTGTAAGCGGATGGTTTCAATCTGCGGGCTTCCCTGCCGTTGCAAAAAGTTTAACTTACTGGTATTCAAACTCTGAACGTGGTACAAAATGGTCACTGTGGTCATGCTCTCACCAAACAGGAACTTTTTTAAGCTTTATCCTTGCCGGTCATATTGCCGCTCATTTTGGTTGGAGAGCAGCATTTTTGGTTCCGGGTACGTTAGCGTTGATTACGGCTTGCTGGTTGTTTGACAGATTGAGAGATAGACCGCAGTCTTTAGGGCTTCCTGATGTTGAAGAGTATAGAAACGAACCTGTAAAAGTTAAATCTGATGCTGAGAAAAAAGCCGAAGATGATATGACTTATGTTGATATTTTCAAAAAATATATTCTTTGTAATAAAACAATCTGGATGCTTGCAATAGCGTATATTTTTGTTTATATCATCAGATTTGGCGCAGAAGATTGGATGATAATGTATTTGAGCAAGGCAAAAGGTGACAGCCTTGCAACCGCAACAAATAAAATTGCATCGTTACCTCTTGTGGGTATTTGCGGAACGGTTTGCGCGGGTATAATTTCGGATAAATTATTTAAAGGTAAACGCGCACCTGTTAATTTACTTTACCTTGTAGGTGTAATTGTTTCTATTATTGCGTTAAAATTCAACACAATAAGCTCTTTAGACTATGTAATTATAGGTTTGCTTGGGGCATTTACTTACGGTCCTCAAATGATGATTGGCGGACTTTGCGCAGTTGAATCAAGCTCTAAAAAAGTTGCTTCTGCTGCTACAGGTTTTACGGGAACATTTGGTTATGTAGGCGCATTTTTATCTGCGACAGGAACAGGTTTCCTTGTTGACAAATTAGGTAAAAACGGTGTTGAAAACTGGAACGGGGCTATATATTTCTGGTTGGCTTCCGGTATAATTTGTTTGATAATATGTACAATCCTCGCGATTGAAGAATATAAAAAAGATAAGGCTAAAGCCTAGATAAGAAAAAGGAAGAAGTTTTTTCAAAGCTTCTTCCTTTTTTATAATAAACCTTTTGCTACTCTGTATAGTGTGTATTGTTTGTCTTTGTTGAGTTTATCGTAAATGTTTAGTATTTCTGTTTTAAAATCCGTGTCTTTTATCGGTGTAAATTGAAATAACTGTGAGAGTTCTACATTAAGCGCATTTGCTATTTTTTCAAGCGTTCCGATTTTTGGAAAATTTCTTCCGACTTCGAGCTTGCTGATATAGCCAATATCAAGTCCGACTATTTCGGCAAGTTGTTCTTGCGTCATTCGTTTTTGTTTTCTTAGTTCCTTAATTTTTAGCCCTAATAACTCGCTTGTTTGCATTTTTTCATCCTATTTATTGAACATAAGTTTTTAAGGCACAAAAAAAGACTTTTTTTATAATAATGGCACAAGGATTGACAAAAATAGGAAAATAAGTGATAATATTAATAAAAATGTCAATTAAAAACAGGAGGATGTTATGAAACAGATTAAAAAAGCTTTTACGTTAGCAGAAATTTTAATCACCCTCGCAATTATTGGTGTAGTTGCAGCGATGACTATACCAACGTTGATTGCAAAGATTAATGAAAAGGTTACAGAAAACCAACAAAAAGTGTTCAATGCAAAAATTATTAAGGGTATGAACTTAACCAAGACTGCAGGTGATTTAAACGATACTTATGACTCTACTTACGATTTCTTAGTAAACGGTCTAGGTAAAAACTTAAAAATGGCAAAGGTGTGTGATAAAGATCATATAAGAGATTGTATCCCTTATGACAAAATCAAATACGAAGATAAAAGCGGTAATGAAAAGACAATAGATGTAAAAGACATTGCAACGGCAAGTAAACTAAAACTTAGCGCTCCTTATACAGATACCGCCGCATTTGTACTTGCTGACGGAACTCCTGCAATAGTTTCTTACAATTTAAAATGTATAGATGACCCTGATAAAGCGGATACATCAATAAATGCGTGCTTAGCAGGTATATATGATTTAAATGGTTCAAGAAAACCAAATAAGTATGGAGTAAAAGTAGTAGATGAAAAAACAAGTTACACAAATGATCTTATTGCATTTAATGGAGCAAGTATTGGTTCATCCTGCGCAGGTCAGATAGGCGATGTATGCTTCGCATCCGCACCAGTTGTCGCAAACGATGCAATGCTTCCACTAATCCAAGCAGTAGACTCGAGCTATACCATGCCAACTTACTCCGGAGGAAATGACTATTGGCAACTAGCAGTTGATTATTGTGACAAAGTACAAGGAGGCAAGAAATTACCGGATGCAGCTGCATTAGCAAAGATAGCCCGCACACTCTATGGAGATGATACAATAAGCGACGCAAACTCATTCAACGAAAAAAACGGTCTAAATTGGGAGACCAACAAAGCTGAAGTATTTGCTGCTTTAGGAATTGAATCAACTGCGTCTTGGTTCAGCTTGTGGTCGTCACAGCCTGCAGGCCCAGACGGCGCTTACATGCGTTACTTCGACAGCACGTATACGTTATACATCAACCTCTTCCGCAACGGCGACGATAGGCGGGCGGTTTGTCTCGAATAGCCCGAGCCTGTAGATTGGGTTAAACCTAACTGTAAATAGTAAATAGGTCGGGTTTCAACCCGACAAAAGCAAGTAAGGTGCGTCGCTTTGACGCACTTTTTAAATATCATGAGCGGGGCGGGGATTTTATCCCCGCCCCGCGTTATTATAAATTTATCCTGTTTTATGCTAAAATTTAAGAAAAAGGAATTTAAGCATGACTGAAACAACTGCAAATAAAGTTTTATTCGATCCGGGGTTTGCAAAGCACACTACAATACTTTCTATAAGCTCTGAATATTTATACGATTCGATTAATAAAATTAAAAATTTCAACCAAAAAAAAATAAAATTCAAAATGGTTTATCCGCAAATTTTAAAAATGGCGGATAACAATGTGGGATTTTGTTTAGGGTGTATACTTTGGGCAATATATATTAAAAACACTGAAAACAATGCCTTAATCGAAGGTAATCCATGTTTTGGCGACACTTATAACGAAAGTGAAACCGTTGAAGAAATTGATTTTTCTATTGAATTTTTCAACAAAATAAAAAAAGATGCAAAATATTATCTTGGTTTAGATTATGAAATAAACCCTTTTTATATAAAGGTTTTAAATTTATACAGAGAATTTCTCATCTTAAACAAAAATTTTGTGAATACTAAAACTACCGCAGATATTGAAATTCCTGCAAGTTTAAAAACTCCTTCAAAACAGGATTTGACAAAAATTTATGAAAAAATACAGGAAGTTATTAAATCAGGCAAACTTCTTGAATTGACGGAAGTTTTTGAATTATGCTAAAAACTCAGCTTTACCAAATGTTTATACTTGGAACAGAAGGTAACGGCTACATAGACGCACTTTCTAAAGGGTTAGGCGGAGTAATATTTTTTACTCACGATATTCGCAGCAGTGAACAATTTTTATCATTAACGCAGCAAATAAAATCTTTAAGTAAAATCAAACCGTTTTTATCTATTGACCAAGAAGGCGGGAGAGTAGAGCGTACCGAAAATTTGCACGGAGGCAAATTTTACCTAAGCGCAAAATTTGCATTTGAAAAAGGTGAAAAATTTTTAAAAGATCAAACTCGCCAAATCGCACAAGAATTGAAGTTTTATGGTTTAAATCTGAATTTTGCACCCTGCATTGATACAAATACAAACCCAAATAATCCTATTATCGGTGAAAGGGCGTTTTCATCAAACCCTGACGAGGTTATAGAGGCTGAAAAAATAGTATCTAAAATATACCGAGAAAATGGAATCATCCCATGTCTCAAACATTATCCTGGGCACGGAGATGCAGATGCTGACAGTCATTTAACTCTACCCAAAATAGAATTATCGCTTGATGAAATGGAAAAAACTCATATAAAGCCTTTTAAAGCTGCAATAAATAACGGTGCAGAAATGATTATGGTTGCGCACCTACACTGCACATGTTTTGAAGAAAATCCTGTTCCGACATCTTTGAGTCCCAACGCTATCGGATATCTGCGCAATTTTTTAAAATTCGACGGAGTAATTATTTCCGACGATATGATTATGAAAGGTGTCAGCGTTTTCGGAGATATTGAAGCCTGCATTATGGGGATTAAAGCAGGAGTGAATATGTTTATTTACAGAAATTCAAACGCACAAACAATGAAAATTATTGAAAATGTCTACGCACAAGCACTTAACGATAAAAAATTGCGTGATAATATAGCTAAATCTTACGAAAAAATTATAAAATTAAAACAAAAATACTTAAATTTACAACTTGCTTAAATTTTTCAAAATAATATAATTAAATAAAAAGGGGAGAGTGTATAATATGAATTTGGAAAATATAAAAAAAGTTGACCCGCAAGTTGCGCAAGAAATAGAAAAAGAACTGAAAAGACAACAAGAAAATATTGAACTTATTGCAAGTGAAAACTTTACATCACCTGCTGTTATGGAAGCTTGCGGAAGCGTTTTAACCAATAAATACGCTGAAGGTAAACCCCACAAACGCTATTACAACGGTTGTGAACATATTGATATAATAGAAGAAATAGCACAGCGCCGAGCTTGCGAACTTTTTGGAATGGATCATGCCAATGTTCAACCTCATTCAGGCGCTCAAGCTAATATGGCTGTATTTATGGCAACAATGAAGCCCGGCGACAGAGTTTTATCTATGGATTTGTCAAACGGTGGACACTTATCACACGGTTCACCGGTTAACTTTTCAGGATTATATTTTGACGTAAAATCTTATGGAATAAATGAGAACGGCGAAATTGATTACGAAAATGTGCGCCAAATGGCTATTGAACACAAACCGAAATTAATTATTTGCGGAGCAAGTAATTATTCAAAAATCATAGATTTTAAGAAGTTCCGTGAAATCGCAGACGAAGTCGGAGCGCTTCTTTTAGCTGATATTGCACATATTGCGGGGCTTGTAGCCGCAGGTTTGCACCCGTCTCCTGCGCCTTATGCTCATTTTGTAACAACAACAACGCACAAATCTTTAAGAGGCCCTCGCGGAGGGATTATAATGTGTAAAGAAGAATTCGCTCAAAGCATTGACAAAGCAGTATTTCCGGGAATGCAAGGCGGACCTTTGGAACATATTATTGCAGGCAAAGCCGTTGCATTATTAGAAGCCTCTAAACCCGAATTTAAAGAATACGCAAAACAAATTATTAAAAATGCGCAAGCACTCGCTCAAGGTTTAATGGATGAAGGACTTGATATTGTAGGCGGAATGACAGAAAATCATCTTATGACTCTTGATTTGCGCAAAACAGGAAAAACCGGAAAAGATATGGCAAATGTTTTAGAGCGTGTAGGAATTACCGCTAATAAAAATACCGTGCCAAACGATCCGCAAAGCCCGTTTATAACTTCAGGCATTCGTCTTGGTACTCCAGCCGTTACCACAAGAGGGTTTAAAGAAGAAGATATGATTGAAGTTGCAAAAATTATTGCATCTGCAATATTTTCGTCAGATAATGAAATTGCGCTAAATAATTTAAAAGAACGTTCTTTAAAATTATGTGCAAAACATCCTTTATACAATTAAGGAGAAACAACCATTATTATTAAATTAACAAATACAAATGCTCATATAATCGGAATGGTAATAGCCTATATTTTTGGGGTATTCCTCGTTCCGATGGTAATTAGTTTTTCGAAAAAAGAAGGACTTGTGGATTTACCGAATTCTCGCAAAATTCACACCAAACCTATTTCACGAATAGGCGGAGTTGCCATTTGGGCAAGTACAATGTTCACGTTTTTATGTCTTGTTTTAATGAGTTATTACCCTTACGGAAAACTTATGTCCGGAATTCTCCTCGGAAGCTCATTAATGTTTTTACTGGGACTAATCGATGATGTCTACGGACTTGGAGCAAAATTTAAATTATTAATACAGGTTACAATCGCTACAATAGTATATCTTCTTGGGGTACAAATAACAAGTATACCGTTTTTCAACGGAATAAATCTCGGAATATGGTCTTATCCGATTACATTATTATGGATTGTCGGAATTTCAAACGCTTTGAATTTTATTGACGGAGTTGACGGATTGGCCGGCTCAATCGTTACGGTAAACTCTATAACTCTTGCAATTTTAGCGGTTACACTTACACCGCCAAGCCCGATTAGCGCTCTTATAGGATTTATATTGGCAGGTTCAATGCTTGCATTTTTAACATTTAATTATAATCCTGCAAAAATATTTATGGGAGACAGTGGAGCATTATTTTCAGGATTTTTGCTTGCAACAATTTCAATTACGGGTGTAATGAAAGGCGCAACTCTCGCAATCTTACTTCCGTTTGTCGTATTGGCTGTTCCTATTATGGATATTACTTATTCAAGTTTTAGAAGAATTTTTAAGGGGCAATCTCCATTTGTTGCAGATGCCGAACATATCCATCACAAACTTTTACATGCAGGATTTTCACAAAAAAATACGGTAGCAATTCTTACAACCGTTGCTATAATCGCTGGAGCATTGGCTTGTTTATTTGCTAACCGTTTCACAAGTTATAGCGCGATTAAATATGATTTTGTATTAACTCTAATACTTGTCGGAATTATGTTTTTGCTAAATTTAATTAGGGTATTGACAAAAAAATAATTTTGTTATATAATACACGAGAATTTAGAATTTGATTACTCAGTTTTGATTTTTTCAGAATATTTAAGTGCAAATTCTTTCATACCAAACAAAGTTAAGCAACAAGCTTGACGTGTACATCCGTAAACAATTATAGGATGAAAGGATTAAAAAATGAGAACGCAACCGGTACATCAAAGACAAAGTTTATTATATCCAATGGCACAAGGCGCATTATTAGGCGCTGCAACCGGTTATGCAATAAAATATGCACAACCCTTAACTCCGGCGGAATTAAATGACCCGATTTACAAAAAAGTAATTGAACATATTAACCGTAAAAATGCACCAAAAGAATTAAAGAAAATTGCTCACGATTGGACAACTTCTTTTAATTTGGTGACAAAACACTCAAGACCAACCGAACTTTTCACCGTTGCAGGTGCAGTCGTTGGTACAATGGCAGCGTTGCTTGGCAAAATTATTCAAATTGATATCAAAGGTTAATAAAAAAAGTATTTATATTGAGTCTAATAAAATTAATGGCAGGTAACGACCTGTCTTTTTTTTTGGATAATTTTAAACCGCACCGAATAATTTTATACGATTATCAGCCATATTAATTTCATTTTGACGTTCATATTCATGTAAATTCTTCAAAAACTCTTCGTTTTTTCTTGGGAATAATTTTAACAAAGCACCCAAATCAAAGAAAAACACGTAAATTTCAGGCATCATAATCTCCTTATTTAAACTTCACGTTTATATAAAGTAAATTTGATACCTGAAATTTCACGAAACTTGTATTTGTAACAAAAATTTAATATTACTTCGCCACGCAAACCGCCCTGAGATTCGGAAGGCTGCGGAGGTAGTAGCTCCTTTTGTTTACGAACAACTCTACAATATTTTAAAAATTATGTTAATATATAATACTACATTTAGATTAAAATATATGGTTACTGTCCTTATATAAATATACATAATATAGATATGGACGAGCAAGAAATTTTAAAGAAGATAGCCTTTAATATTAAAATTGAAAGGATGAGAAAAAATTTGACGCAATTTAAGTTTGCAGAAATGATAAACGTCCACGAAAAATATATCGGACAGGTTGAATCAGGCAGACAAAATATTACCCTTAAGACTCTTATTAAAATTTCAAAAGCTCTTGATGTTGATTTGAAAAAACTTGTTAATATTAGCGATTAATTTTTAAGTTTTTGTAAAGATTGTTATAATAAATTACATGTTTTTGCTATACTTTTAGCAGTTGGCAGGTTATGTTTGCAATGCGGACTTATGCTTGTCGTTTCAGCTGAAAGGATAAATAGTATAATGAAAAAATTTTTAGGATCTTTATTTGCATTATTATTAAGCGGTTTTCAGGCAGCGAATGCTATCAGTGTAGACGCTTTTATGGATAAACATATTGCTCCGATTTCTGACGCGGTTGCAGATTGTATTTTTTATCCGATAAATATTGCAGGTAATGAGGTTCCTATAATTATTTTTTGGATATTATTCGCAGGAATATTTTTTACATTTTTCTTTAGAGGAATTGCAATTTGGGGCTTTAAACACGCCGTAGATTTAATAGTAAAACCGTCAGGAGGGAGCGGAGAAGGTGAAGTATCATCTTTTCAGGCTTTAGCAACAGCCTTGTCAGGTACAATCGGAATCGGTAGTATTGCCGGTGTTGCAATTTCTATTTCTATAGGCGGTCCGGGCGCTGCATTTTGGATATTTTTTGGCGCAATTCTCGGTATGTCAATAAAATTTGTTGAAGCAACCTTAGCGGTTAAATACAGAAGATTTAACCTTGACGGTTCAATTTCCGGCGGTCCTATGCATTATATTGCACACGGTTTAACAAGAAAAAATATGCGTTGGCTCGGTCAGCCGCTATCTGTTATTTTTGCAGTACTTTGTATCGGCGGCGGTATTACAGGCGGTAATATGATTCAAATCAACCAAACTGCGCATCAAATTATATTTATTACAGGCGGTGAAAACAGTATTTTTCACGGATTTACATGGGTAATCGGTTTAATCGCTGCGATTTTAATCGGACTTGTTGTAGTCGGCGGTATTAAAAGTATAGCAAAAGTTACTACTGTTTTGACTCCGACAATGTGCGCATTATACATAATTTCAGGACTTGTTGTAATCGGAGCTAATATTACTCATATTCCGCATGCAATAAGTTTAATTGTTCATGAGGCTTTTCACCCTACGGCAGTTGCGGGAGGATTTTTCGGAGTATTAATTCTTGGTTTAAGACGTTCCGTTCAATCTAACGAAGCCGGAACAGGTGCTGCTGCTATTGTTTATGCTACAGCTCAAACTAAAGAACCTGTTTCACAAGGTTTTGTAGCTTTATTAGAAACATTTTTAACAGGTGTTTTATGTTTATTCACCTCTTTTGCAATTGTATTATCCGGAGTTCTTGATAATACAACGATTGGGAAAATTTCAGGTATTGAATTAGCTTCAAATGCTTTTCAATCCGTAATACCGTTTTTCCCTATTATTCTTTCAATAATTGCAGTTTTATTTGCGATGTCGACTTTAATTTCTTGGGCATATTACGGACAAAAAGCTTGGACATTCTTGCTTGGTGAAGGAAAGAAACGAGTTTTAATGTTTAATATTATTTATTGTGCGTTTATCGTAATCGGATCTTGTATGAATGTTCAATCAATTATTGATATTACAGATGCAATGATGATTGCTATGTGTGTTCCAAATATTATTGTACTTTATATTTTATGTAAAGACGTAAAATCGGATTTGAGATTATATTGCCAGAAAAACAATCTTGGTAAACTCATTTATCGTAAATGGTTTAAAACTCTTCCGTCAGCACAGGAGGTTAAATAAACAATGTCCGATCATATTTTTGTAACCGTTCAGGGTGTTGATAAAGTTGGGATTGTCGCTAGAGTCGCAGCTGTTCTTGAAAAATATGAAGTTAATATTGAAGATATTAAACAAACACTTATACAAGATCACTTTGTAATGTTTATGCTCTGTAATATTGCTGATTCAAAATACTCGTTCAAAGAAATTAAAGAAGCAATTGTAAATGTCGGTTTCGAAATGGGAATGGAAATTTGGGTGCAAAAAAAAGAAATTTTTGATAATATGCACAAAATTTAATCTGCACACGCCAAATATTATTTAAAAGTTGAAAAAAATTCTGCAATTGATATGTTAAATCCTTTGCAAATGGATTCGATTGTTGAGAGCCTTATATCTCTTTGAGCTTTTTCTGCATAAGTAACACAGCTTTTGGACAAATCCGAATACCAAGCTAGTTTTTCTGCTGTTAAATGTTTTTGAGCTCTTAATTCTTTTATTCGTGCAGAAACTTTTTCATTAATGTTCATTATATTGGTACCTTTAATTTAATACTTTGATAAAGTATTAATATAAAATAATATAGTTAACGATATTAGTATTAACATTGTGAACAGGAAAAAATTATGAGTAAAAAGAACAGCTTTTACTTTAGCAGAAATCCTAATCACCCTCGCAATTATTGGCGTTGCTGCTGCGATGACAATACCAACGTTGATTGCAAAAATTAATAAAATTGTGACTCCTGTACAAGTACCTACCCCTGTAACAAAAGCAAAATGTGAAGAACTAAAAGAAAATGGTTATCCCATAAACGCATGTGACTCTAACACAGACTATTGGGCAGGTGCAGTACAAACATGTAAGGACAATGGATACAGATTACCAACAGATGATGACTTAACAAAGATAGCTCAATATTTATACAATGACCCAAGCATAGGAAATGATTACAAAGAAGAAACCTTAGACACATCAAAAATCCCATCTGCTCTTTCCGGCTTAGGCTCCTCCTTGTTTCTCTTGTGGTCCGGTTCAGAAGGTAGCGCTACTACCGCGTGTCGCAGGGGCTTTTACAATTTGAGTACATACAGGACCAGAAATGCTCGTTACAATTCTTTGATCTGGATGGTTTGTGTGACTGATTAAAACATACAATTATGCGCGGAGTGAAACTCCGCGCATAACCTTTTGTAAATGGGATTTTTCAAAAATCTCAGCGATTATTCATTACAACCGAAAGCAATTGTTAAGTGTTCTCTCGGGTTAACTGCTGAAATTTTATATCCTCTCGGGTCTACAAGATATGCAAACTCATCACCTGTAGTTTGGAACAAGCCCATTGTACCTGAGACAGCTGTTCTTGTTACATCAACAGGGGCTTTTACAGTTTCCCACAATCCGTCGCCTAAGCTTCTTGAAGCTGCACCGAATTGACCTTGGAATGCATGGCCGAGCATATAACCTGCATCGTTAGATACGTTTTCTGCTGCGTTACCTACATTTGTCAAAATACCGCCTGCTGTTCTGCCCACAACACCGATAAGTGAGCCTGCCCAAGTAAATGGCATTTCAACTAATCTTGCAACAGGGTTTACGTTCTTAGATTTATTAATCTGTGCGCGCAAGATTTGTTTAGGTAATTTTGTTTTGCAATTTCCGTGAGAAATGCTTGTGAAAGCAAGTTTTAAAGCGCCCTTGTCACATCCTGAAGGTCTTATTACTTCAACAACCTGACCTGTTACGGTTGAACCGCAAGGGTATTTTACACCGTTAATTGTAACATCTTCAAGAGTATTGGCTCTGAAGTATTGGCCTACGTGAGATGATTTTGCTGTCAATTGGTCTATCATTGATAATTTCAATGTAGGGATTTTAACGATTTCTTCTTGTTCAATCAACGCGTTCGTCTCTACAGGACATGCAGGGCAAATATTATTTGCTGTTTTAGGGTTTGTATCGTAACCCAATGCAACACGTGCGGTTTGCATCATAGAAGCTATATCAGCTCTTGTTGCATCTCGGTTTGGCATAATCATTTTAGGGTTAGGTGAACCGTTTAAAACACCGTTTTCCAATGATTTTGCAACAGGAATTCTTGCCCAAGACGGAACTTGATTTCCGTCAGCGTATTTGCTTAAAATTTCATCAGCCTTGCAGCTGTCAATATCGCAAGTCATACCTTTAGCAATTGAAGTTAAGGCTTCTACACGAGTAACAGGCGCATTCGGACGGAAAGTTCTGTTCGGATAACCTTTTAAAAGATCTTCGTCTACGGCTTTTGCAATAGCGGCGTTTGCCCAATTGCTGCGAGATACGTCCGTGAATTGAGAAGTTGTATGACCGCTAGGGCTCATATTAAAACCTTTAACTAACATTGTTGCAAATTCGGCTCTTGATATATTTCTGTTTGGAGAAAAATATCCGTCAGGATAACCTACTACAACATTATTAATAGCTAATTTATTAATGTCGCAAGCCGCCCAATGACCGCTTGGAACATCTGGGAACATACAAGCATTGGTTCCTGCATAAGGCGCAGCAGCACCTGTCATTCCGTCGGGAAATTCACGAAAAGTATGCGGAACAAGTGATTTTTTAATTGCATTTATTGAATTTGCAGATTGGAAATCAATAGGACAAGCATTTCCATCCATTTTACGTTCATTTCTGTCTATCATAATACCGTTATAGCTTTGTGGTAATTCGTTTAAGCAAGGCATTTGTGCAGCAGCACCTGTAATTTGACCGTCTGTTGCAATTGTTGCACCGCTAATAGCTGATGACATACGAGATGCAGGACATCCTCTTAATGCAGTTTCTGTTGAGAAAATAGAATTTGCTGGTTCGCCTACATAATTATTTGTACCGTAAATTGCCTGAGGATAGCCGTAAACTTGTTTCATTTCTGCTCTGTCAGGTTTTCCTGTTTGAGGACATAATGCGGTAGATGGAACAGCAGGTTTGTCACAGCTTATATCATCTGCGCAATTCTTTTTCTTTACGGGACATGCAGGTTTTTTCTTTTTACAACCGCAATCCGGTAAAGCTTTTTTACATTTTGAACAGGTGTCTGTAGGGCACGCCGGACCTGTAACTACAGGTAATGCCTCTTGATTCTGGCACGGGCAAGCTGCCATAGCGGTATTCAAGGAACCTGTTGCAATTCCCGCGACAATCGCAGCTGCCATTGTTAGTTTTTTAATTGACATTTTAACCTCCTTGTTTTGTATAAACTTTGCCTATATGTCAAAATAGGCAAAATCGATGTGTTAAAAAACAAACTTTCACTAAATTATGTACGTTTAAAGGTTTTTAAAACATTAGTAATTGTGCCTATTCAATGGGATAATATTTAAATTACTAAGTTTGTAACATTTTATGTACAATTAGCAATCTTTTGCCGAAATATGTTTTATTATATATGTGTGAAGTTTACATTCCCTATGCGGGCTAAAGGTGATGTGTATGTATAGTAAAGAATTTATGAGATTTTTATACAATTATCAAAAAGATGATTTCAAGCCGAAAGATAATCATATTCAAGAAATTCGCTTCACTAACAGAGGCTCGGGAAAACGTGCGGAAGTTTTTGTTGAAATAAAAAAGGGGTAAATATAAAAAATTTAAACCTTTATCTTAAAACGATCTATTAAATCTGATAACATATAAAATGATCCGCAAATTATCGTTAACTTTCCGTCATTAAAATTTATTTCAGTATTTTTTGTTAATTCCTTTGCGTTTATAGTGCAAACTTCTTGTAATTCTTCAAATGTTGCAGAATTTTGGTGGTTAAAATGATAAAAATAAATTTCATCGTTTTTTGAAAACAAGGCCTGTATCATATTCGCATAATCTTTGTTGCGCAAACATCCAAAAATAAATCTGCGTTTTTCGCAAGGATAATACACTTCAAGGCTTTTTAAGAGAGAAGAAATTCCGTTAGGATTATGAGCTCCGTCAATAATTAAATTTTTATCCTCAATATATTGAAATCTGCACGGATGTTTTACATTTTGCAAACCTTTTTTGATTACATCAGGAGCAATATCGGGAAAACATAAATCAATCGCTGCAAGAGCCAAGGACAAATTTTCTTGCTGATATAACCCTTTTAAAGCTAAATCTGTTGTATCCGCATAAGGAACAATCACTTCTAACGGGGCATCAAATTCTTTTGCCACATCATAGTATACTTCTTTTCCTTCATAAACAATGCAAGGACAATTTGGCTTAATAATGCCTGCTTTTTCATAGGCAATTTTATCTAATGTATCTCCTAATTTTTCGGTATGATCATAATCAATATGAGTAATGATACTGCAAAGCGGCTTTTTAATAACATTTGTTGCATCAAATCTTCCGCCCATACCTGTTTCAAGAACAACAACTTCAACATTATTATCAGCAAAATACTTAAACATTACGGCCGTAAGAATTTCAAATTCCGTAAGATCAATGTTATTTTTATCGGCAAGTTTTGAAATTTCAAAAACATATTTAGAGAAATCATCCTCAGAAATATTTTTCCCGCAAATTTGTATTCTTTCCGTGTATTTAAAGATATGAGGACTGGTGTATAGCCCTACTTTTTTCCCTGCTTCATTTAATACAGATGATAAAATTGCACAAACAGAACCTTTACCGTTTGTTCCTGCAACATGAATATATTGAAGCTTGTCTTGCGGATTTTCGAGTAAATTTAAAATTTCAGTAATTCGTTCTAATCCAAGTGAAATCCGAAATTTTGCACTCGAAGTTAAAATTGATACAGCATCAATATATTTACTCATTTATTCCTTTGCGTTTATAGAAATCTTCAATGAAACCTGTATTAAAGTTTCCACTGATAAATACTTCATCTTCAATAATAGCTTGGTGGAATGGTATAGTTGTTTCAATACCTGTTACAACATATTCCTTCAAAGCGCGATACATTCTGCGGCGAGCTTCGTTTCTGTTTCTGCCCCAGCAAATTAATTTTCCTATCATAGAATCATAATATGGCGGAATAGAATAATCTTGATAAACGTGAGAATCCACTCTGACTCCGTACCCGCCAGGAGCTAAATAACCAGTAATTTGTCCGGGATTAGGCATAAATCCTTTACGTGGATCTTCTGCATTAATTCTGCATTCTATCGCATGACCGTTTAATTGGATATCATTTTGGGTGTAGCTCAATTTTTCACCTGAAGCCACCATTATTTGTTCTCTTACGATATCTACACCGGAAATCATTTCGGTAACACAATGTTCAACCTGAACACGTGTATTCATTTCCATGAAATACCATTTCCCGTCATGATCAAGTAAAAATTCGCAAGTTCCCGCACCTTCATAATTAATTGCTTTTGCGGCTCTAACAGCAGCAGCACCCATTTCTTGTCTTGTTGTTTCATCAATAGCCGGAGAAGGAGCTTCTTCTAAAAGCTTTTGGTGACGTCTTTGTATAGAACAATCTCTTTCACCTAAGTGAACAACATTTCCATAGCTGTCACCGAGAATTTGAACTTCAATATGTCTTGGATTTTCTAAAAATTTTTCGGCATAAACATCGGGATTTCCAAAGAAATTTTTAGCCTCAGACTGGCAAAGATTTAAATTAGATTCGACATCATCGTCATTACGACAAACTCTCATACCTTTGCCGCCGCCGCCTGCAGTTGCTTTTAATATAATAGGATATCCTACACGATTGGCAAATTCTTGCACCTCTTCAACAGTATTTACAATACCAGTCCCCGGGGTAACAGGAACATTATTTTCTATCATAGTTTTACGAGCAGTGGCTTTATCACCCATTTTGCGCATAGCCTCAGATGAAGGACCTATGAATTTTATGTTTTGTTTTTCGCAAATTTCAGCAAAATCTGCTCTTTCAGACATAAATCCATAACCGGGGTGAATAGCGTCAGCGCCTGTCAACATCGCAACTGACATTATCGCAGGAATGCTTAAATAACTGTCAGCACTTTTTGCCGGTCCGATACAATATGCCTCTGTAGCTAATCTGACATGCAAAGAATTTGCATCAGCTTGAGAGTATATTGCAACCGTAGGCAAACCTATTTCCCTACACGCTCTTATAATTCTAACGGCTATTTCGCCTCTGTTTGCTATTAAAACTTTTCTAAACATTTTATTCCTCTATATTGAACAGGTTATTAAACATACAATAACCCTAAGTCGATAGGTCTATAAGGCAATAAGTTCGTATCAATTTTCATTATTTATGGTGCATTATGCTGATATAATAAAAAACGTAAAAACTTATAGACTTATTATCATATCGTCTTATCGTCATTTTATTCCACATACATCAAAACCTGACCAAATTCGACAGGTTGACCGTCTTCTACGCAAATCTCAATGATTTTTCCTGCGACATCTGCTTTAATTTCATTCATCATTTTCATAGCTTCAATGATACATACAACGTCACCTTGTTTAACATCAGATCCTTCAGTTACAAACGGGTCTGAATCAGGAGAAGGAGACTTATAGAAAGTTCCTACCATAGGTGAAGTGATAGCTGTACCTTTTTTAGCAGCAGGTGCTTTAGCTTCCGGTGCCGGAGCTTGAGCAGAAACTTGAGGAGCGGCAACAGGAGCAGCCGCAACAACAGGAGAAGCTGCAGATACAATTACTTCTTTTCTGATAGTAATTGCTTGTTCGCCATCTTCAATCGAAATTTCTGTCAAACCTTTATCATCAATAATTTGAGCTAATTTTTCTATATAATCTATTTCCGGTTTCATATTTTTTCCTTTAAAATACTAGCATCTGTCTAAATATTCATTAGTTCTTGTATCAACTCTAATTCTATCGCCGTTTGATACAAAGAACGGAACGTTAACTACAGCACCTGTTTCTAAAGTAGCAGGTTTTGTGCCGCCTTGAGCAGTATTGCCTTTTTCAGCCGGTGGAGTATCAACAACTTCTAATTCAACGTGAGCCGGAATATCTACACCGATAATTTTACCTTCGTGAAGTAAAATCATAACGTTCATATTTTCTTTTAGATATTTCTTTCCGTCTCCGACTTGAACAGCCCCAACGTGAAGTTGATCATAAGTTTCGTTATCCATCATAACGTAATCATCGCCTTCTTTGTATAAATATTGCATTTCACGTCTGTCCAAAGTAGCTTTCGCAACTTTTTCGCCTGCGCGGAAAGTTTTTTCAACAACTTGTCCTGTCATAACGTTTTTCAATTTTGATCTGACGAACGCAGAACCTTTGCCGGGTTTTACGTGCAAAAATTCAACAACAGACCAAAGTCCGTTATCCAATTCAATTGTCAAACCTGTTTTAAAATCGTTTACTGAAATCATATTTTTCCCCTTTTTAAAAAGTTCAAACTATTCGTAAAATGATATTAACACAAACACAATAATTTTTCAAAACTCAAGCAAAAGTTGTTACAAATAACAGAAAAGAGAAACAAAATAGTTTCTCTTTTCAAATATATCTTTATATATTTTTTCTTATTTAATATTTGCGAAAGTCCACGCATCGAAGGTTGGAGCTTCTTTTATTGTCATTTCTTGAGTTTCTCCGCCTGAGCATTCTCCGTCGTGGGCAATAGGTTTATACAATCTGTTGTAATATTCAATTACCATACGATCTGAATTGAAGTAAGCTTCAGAAGTTCTGATAGCTTGACGCATAATTCTTGCCCACTCTAATTTATTATCATAATATGTCGGAATTATTTGTTTTTCGATGATATCCATTAAGCATTTATGATCTTTCCAATGTCTTTCTTCCCAAGACATTTCGTCATTAATTTCAGGATATTCGATAGAGTAGCCGTTGATTCCGTTAAATGTACCCTCAACAGTCCAACCGTCAAAGATTGATAAGTGAACAGCACCGTTTGCATTGGCACTCATTCCGGAAGTACCTGAAGCCTCGAATGGTCTTAACGGAGTATTCAACCAAACGTCAGAGCCGCGTTTTAACATACCTGACAATTGTAATTCATACCCCGGAAGTACAACAACATTCTTCAAAGAGTGAGAACGATGAAGTAATTTGTTAAACATTTCTTTACCCATAACATCATCAGGGTGGAATTTACCGGCAAAAATAATCTGCAATTTATCTTCGTTAAGCAATTTGTCTATTCTGTCTTTGTCCATCAAAATAAGCCAAGCGCGTTTGTAATCAGCAAATCTTCTTGCCCAAGTAATTGTCAAAACGTCAGGATTAAATCTTTTACCTGCAACGTTTGCAACATATTTAAACAATTCGGCTTTCATTTCTCGTTTAACGTCAAGCAGTTTTTCCAAATCATTTTCGTTTATTTTAACTCTCTTATCCTGCCAGTATTCAAGGTTAACGGCGTTTGTGATAGCTCTAATCGGACATCTGCCTTCAACCCATTCCCACATTTTATTTGCAACAAGACCGTGCAATTGAGATACCGCATTGGCAATTCTTGACATTCTTAATGCTGCAACCGTTAATGAGAAGTTTTCACCGCCCAAATTTACGGCTGTTTCACGAGAAGCGCCTGCAAAGAAACCGCCTTCCATTAAGGTGTCAACCCAATGAACTTCGTTACCTGCGGCAACAGGAGTGTGAGTTGTGAATACAGTATGTTTTTTAACTTCGGATAAATCGCCTTTATACTGTCTTAAAAGTTCGAAAGCTGCAGGAAGAGCGTGACCTTCGTTCATGTGAATTACATCAAAATCATAACCCACTTGTTGTAATATACGAACACCGGCAATACCTAAAACAGTTTCTTGAGCAATTCTTATTTTTTCATCACCATCATAAAGTTTATGAGTAATACTTTTTGCCCAATCGCTGTTTCCTTCAATATCAGTAGTTAAAAGATATACAGGACAAGTTCCGAACAATTCCGGTTCAACTTTCCAAGCTTTTACAATTACTTTTTGACCAAAAATATCAACTTCTGTTTGGATTTCAGTATCTTTTAAGAAATCATAATATTTTCTGATATAAGCAACTTCAACATCTCCTGCATGGTTAATACGTTGGTCATAATATCCGTAAGACCAAAGAATTGAAACACCAACCATTGGCATTTGTAAATAACCTGCAGATAACATGTGAGAACCTGCTAAAAATCCAAGACCACCTGAATAAGTGTTTAACGATTGATCAATCGCCATTTCCATGGAAAAATACGCTACGTTAGGTAAAGACATATTTAAAACCTCATTTCTTCTTATAATTAATACATTAAATTTTTCATGTGCACAGTTGTGCTTTAACACTATAACACATAAAAATAAAAAAGGCTAGTGGTTAATCAAAAAATAATAAAAACACCGTCATTTGTTGTGGCGGTGCCATATTTTATGAAAATTTCGGGATCGCTTATTTATTTTTAATTTATGAATTTATTTCTTTACACAATTATAAAAATTCGCCAAATCGCATTATATAATTGCATTTATTATTGCGCCGTACGGCTTGCTGTACTGCTTCATAACTACCGCCTCCGGATTGTCTTAAATGCCACATGGCATTATTTATCGGGCCATGAAACATTGTTGTTTGATGAATAGCTCCGTCAGCCCCTTTTGTAAATGCCAAAAAATGGTTTCTTCCGTAGCCGTTACGAGAGGTCATTTTATCATCGATATAACTGAAATAGTTTTTTCTGTGAAATTCCCCGTTCACAATTTGCCCATTTGGCATTTTGTAGTTATAAGCGCTTATATAAATATCATTATCTGTAGGGCTTTGAGTAACTTTTGTTCTTCGATAAAAACTGTCTCCGATATGTCTTTCAATACTTTCTGACAAATAATTCGGTTTGTCAGGGTGTGTCATTTTTGTTACAATCTCATAATCTTTTCCGCCTTTATTTGTAATTTGTTGCCAAATTTTGGTTCCGTCTTTACTGATTTCTTCTACTACTTCAACAGCATTTTGACCAAGTTTTGCAGCTCCTTCACCTTTGCCAAACAGTTTTAAAAAAAATTTCCACATAACAACTACCTTTTAATAACACTACCTGCTATATTAAAGTTTTTTGTTTTCGAAAAATTGCCAGAAACCAATAAAATATTAAGAAATTTTATCTAAAAACCTTTTCAAAGCAATTTTTACATGAGAATATGTTAAGCCACCTTGCATATAAGCAACATAAGGTTCTCTCATCGGGCCGTCAGCGGAAAGTTCAATTGTTGAACCTTCTATAAACGTGCCTCCTGCCATAATAATTTTATCTTCATAACCCGGAATATTCTCAGGAATCGGTGTTACATAAGAATTTACAGGGGAAAGCGATTGAATCGTTCTGCAGAATTGCTCTAACAATTCCGGCTTGCCAAAAGTTATATTTTGAATAATATCGGTTCTTTTTTCATTATATTTAGGGCTTGATTCATAACCGATTTTATCAAATATTTTTGAAGCTAAAACAGCACCTTTAACAGCGTCAGACACAACAGACGGAGCCATAAATAAGCCCTGAAAAATTAATCTGTGCTGATTAAACATCGCACCGCCTTCTGAGCCAATCCCGGGAGCGGTAAGACGATTTGCGGCTCTTTCCAAATAAATTTCTTTACCTGCAATATAACCGCCAGCCTCAACTATTCCCCCGCCGGGATTTTTAATTAAAGAGCCGCCGATTAAATCTGCGCCGACTTCTAAAGGTTCTTTATCTTCTACAAATTCTCCGTAGCAATTGTCCACAAAACAAATACAATTCGGATTTTTAGATTTTACGATTTTACAAATTTTTTCGATTGTCTCAATTGTTAAAGACTTTCTTGTAGAATAACCTTTGGAACGTTGAATTAAAACCATTGTCGTCGATTCATCAACAGCTTTTTCTATTGCATTAAAATCGATTTCTGTATTATTAATTAAAGGTACTTCATCATATAAAACGCCGTTTCCGATTAACGAAGCTTTGCGTGTTTCTTCATCGCCCATTGTTCCGATAACTTCCTGCATTGTATCATAAGGCGTTCCGGCTACAGAAAGTAATTTGTCACCATATTTCAAATTTCCAAACAATGCGCAAGCCAAAGTATGAGTTCCTGAGGCAAAATGAATACGCACAAGTGCTTTTTCAGCTTTGAAAACCTGCGCAAAAACTCTATCTAAAATTTCTCTGCCTAAATCATCATGGCCATACCCCGAAACCGTATAAAAATGTTCAGGAGCTACTTTATTATCAAAAAAAGCTTCTAATACTTTCTCCTGATTAAAATCTCTAATGTCATTTATTAATTCAAATTGCTCACGCAATTCAATTTCGGCTTGTTTAATTAATTCTTTGCTATTCATAACTAAATTATATAACAAACAAATAAATAAATATAACCTCGTCAGGGCTTAAAAAAAATGTTATTTATTAATAAACTTCGATTATGAAGAAAATATTATTAATCGTTATTATGTTAATTTGTACCCCATGTATTGGCGCACAATACGGAATTTATACTCCGCAAAATTATCAGGGAAATTTTGATAATTCTCAAAGCGAAAGATTACTTTTTATTGTCGATCTTTCAAACAGTATGAATGAAAGTCTTGAAAATTCGACAAAATTTAAGCTTATGCTCTACACAATGAAAAGAATACTCCCGCAAATTAATCCTGACACACAAATCGGTTTGCGTATTTACGGGCACAGAATGGGGTTTACGCCGATTGAGGCATGCAGAGCATCAAGCCTAGTTGCCCCAATCGGCAAAAATAATGCTTCCAATATCGAAAAAGCTCTACTCCAGCGCAGGCCCCGCGGTATGACCCCGATTACTTTTTCTTTAAAACAAGCGATAAAATATGATTTTATGGGGTTTGAAGGGAAAAAACACATTATCTTGATGACTGATGGTGGGGAAAACTGCGACGAAAGCCCGTGCAAATTTGTAATGGAACTCGTTAAAATAAGACGAGATGTGCAAATTGACGTAATTGCTTTTAATATTAACGACGAAGATGATTTGGCTCAGCTTAAATGTACTGCTCTTGTTACAAGCGGGAAATTTTATAACGCTCAAACTTCAGCTCAGCTGTATAACGGATTTAACGACAGTCTCGGCGGGGTAAAAAATGTTGAAGCAAAAATAGTTTTGCCAAATATAAATAAATAAAATCACTTTCGCTTTTGAAAAACGATATCATAATTTAATGTATCTGCAATCATCTCCGCTTCATTAAATTTCAAGGTATTATTGCGTAATTTTTTAGCGAGTCCGTCAGCAGTATATTTTAATCCCTGCTTAGAAACGATAAGTTTGACAAGCTTTGCAATAGTCAAGCCTTCTTGCAGCATTAAAATTCGAATTTCTTTATTAGCACTCATGCATTAAATGTTAGCAATTATTGACACATTTAATCAAATTTGATACTAAAAAGGATAATTTTTATATAAGCATGCAAATGATTAATATATTAAAAGTAAAGTAAGGTGCGTCGTTTGACGCACATTTTTTGCACATTTTTATTCAATCTTATAAAATATTAACAATCTGAAATATATTTACCCCCTAATTGCTTGCAAAATAAAAATCTTTATTATAATATCTAAATTACGAACGTGCGTCGGTGTGCTTTTGTTGTGGAAAAAGCCGAAATATCACCGATTAAGGAATTATCAAAATAAGTAGCAGATTAGAAATATAAAGGAAGCAAATTATGAATAATCCTATTATTGACGAATTAGAAAAAAATTACATGCGCGAAGAATTACCTGATCTTAATGCAGGTGATAGCGTTAAAGTATTTGTAAAAATCGTAGAAGGTAACAAAGAAAGAATACAGGCTTTCGAAGGTACAATTATTAAAAAACACGGTTCAGGCCTAAACAAAACTATCACTGTAAGAAAAGTATTCCAAGGTGTTGGTGTTGAACGTGTATTCTTAATCCACTCACCTCGTATTGACAAAATCGAAGTACTTAGACGCGGTGATGTTAGACGTTCTAAATTATATTACTTGAGAGAACGTTCAGGTAAAGCAACTCGTATTAAGGAAAAAATTGAAAAGAAATAACAATTATATTCACTGGTATCCGGGGCATATTGCAAAAGCCGAAAGGAAGCTGAAAGAACAGCTCTCGTTGGTAGATGCGGTTATAGAAGTTATAGATGCCCGCATACCGTTATCAAGTTGTTATGATAATATTTCGGGGCTTTTAAATTCAAAGCCCCGATTTTTACTTGTTAATAAATCCGATCTTGTAGAAAAGTCTGAATTAGCCCCGTTTCTTGATATTTTAAAAAATAAAAATCAAATAGAAGTTATTTCTACAAGCGTAAAAAATTCTAAAGACATAAATCAAATTATAAAAACAGCGATAAAGTTATCAGAACCAAGAATTCAGGCAATTATGGCAAAAGGTCTTTTGCGCCGTCCGGCTCGTATTATGGTTGTCGGTTTACCAAATGTCGGAAAATCAACAATTATTAATAAGCTTACTCGTTCTTCCAAAACAAAAACAGGTGCAAAAGCAGGTGTAACACGTCAGCAACAATGGGTTAGAATTAACCCGCAATTAGAACTTTTGGACACTCCGGGGATTATTCCTATGAGGCAAGATGATCAACAAAGAGCCGTAAAATTGGCTTTCGTAAATTCGGTGGGTGATAATGCTTATTCTAACGACGTTATTGCAGCTGAATTATTGAATATACTTACGCCAGAACAAATTACTGTATTCAAAGATTACTATAAATTATCTCAAGATACCGATTTAACAGTCGAAAATATAGCATTTGAGCGCAAATGGTTAACATCCAAAGGCTCAGCAGACATAGAACGAACTTCCGGGTATATTTTAAAAGATTTTCGAGAAGGCAAAATCGGAAAATTTATTTTAGACAAAATAGATATTTAATCTATGTGTATTAAAAAAAACAATTAGGCTTGAAAAAATTTTGGCATAGTATAAAATATATACATAAATTAAAATTATACAGGAATTATATATATGATTAAAACTGAATATTTAGAGAGAGTTAAGGAAATTTTAACTTCTTCGAAGTTTGTCAAAACTTGTTATCTTTTTGTGTTTACTTTAGCTATTACAGCAACAATTTCCTCTCAAAATTTCTTTTTCCAAAATATTATAGAAAACGGAATTAGTAAAAGAGACGTTATAGCGCAAAAAACAATAAATGTTGAAGATGTAAAACGCACAGAAATGCACAAAAGAGAGGTTGCTCAAAAAGTTGAACCTATTTTAGTACCAGCAGAAGACGATTTTATAAAAACAAATCTTGAAACACTACAATCTTCAATTATACAAATTCGAAAAAAAGAATCTTCTGAAGATGATAAAAGAAAAGAATTAAATATTCTTTTTGATTTTTCAGGCAATTCTAACAGAGAATATGTGGTAAATTATCTTCTTCATGTTGACGATATTAGTTTACGTGAAGCTTTTGACAAAGCCTCTTTATCATTAGTAAACATTTTGCAAACAGGCATCTCTGAAAGCGATTACGAAAAAGATAATATTAAAAAACTTATACAAAAAAATTTGGTTAATAACGTTTCTAAAAGACAGGTTTCAGTTATTACTTCTATGTTAGAACAAATAATAGTTCCAAACCTCGTAGTTGATGATTCAGCTACTGAAATTGCCAAATTAAATGCACAAAAAGCAGTTAAACCATATAAAGTTACATTCCAAAAAGGAGAAAAAATCCTATTTGAAGGAGAACCTGTAACAAGATTAAAAAGAGACGCCTTAAGAGAAGCAGGATATAATGTATATGAACTCAATTGGCAAGGTGTTTTATCTATATACATTTTGGTATTATTAATAACAACAATATTTCTTGCATATATTAAATTTTTTGAAAAACAATATGCAGAAACGAAATACATGGCTTTTGCAGGCATGTTATATGTGATTGCCTGTACAATTGCAGTTGTTTTGCCAACAGGTTTTTCACCATATATATTACCGATACCTGCAGTAATTATTCTAGGCGCAATATTTTTAAACCCGAGAATTGCATTTGTTTTATCAACATTAATTCTGACGGTTTTAACAATAGGAATGCAGTATAATGCACAATTTATGGTTATATTTATAATTTTATCCTTGATTGGAATGATTACAATTTCAAGAATTCATTATACACGCAGATTTGACTTGATAAAAGTTGGTTTTCATCTTGGGATAGCAGGCGTTCTCATAATGTTAAGTTTATATTTTATTGATAAATGTCTGATAGATGTAAATAATTATTTGATACTAAGAGATTGTATTTTTATCTTTGTAAACGGTGTCGCAAGTTCTATTATAGCTCTTGGTGTTTCACCTTTATTGGAGGGTGCTTTCCAAATAATAACTCCTTATGGATTGGCCGAATTAGGAGACCATAATCAACCGTTATTAAAAAGATTGCAAATTGAAGCACCCGGAACTTATCATCATAGTTTGATGGTTTCAAGTCTTTGCGAAGCTGCAGCAGAAGCTATTGGCGCAAATCCAATTCTTGCCAGGGTCGGTGCTTTTTATCATGATATCGGAAAGTTAAAACGTCCGTTATTCTTTGTAGAAAATCAATCATATTTTAGTATAGAAAATCCGCACAATAATCTTACGCCGCGTTTAAGCAAAATGGTTATTACTGCGCACCCGAAAGACGGCGTAGATTTGGCAAAAGAATATCATTTACCGACTATAATTAATGATTTTATACTTCAACACCACGGCGAAGGTGTTGCCAAATATTTTTACAATCAAGCATTACAAGAAGAAGGCGCTGATAATGTAAAAGAAGAACAGTTCCGTTATACCGGACCAAAACCGAATAGAAAAGAAACTGCAATATTGATGCTTGCAGATGCTGTTGAATCCGCTGTCCGTTCTATGAAAGGCGCTACATCAGAAGAAATTGAACAAATTATAGATAAAATTATTGTTGAACGATTAAATGACGGACAATTGGAAGACAGTCCTCTAACTTTGAAAGATATAAAAATTATTGCTTCAACTTTTGTCAGAATTTTACGAGGAATGCAGCATAATAGAATTAAATATCAAGAAAATATCGCTGAAGAATTTAAGAAAAATAAAATAGAAATACCATCTAAAACTTTAGATGAAGATTTTGAGAAAAAAATTAAAGAATTAGAAAGTTTAAAACCAAAGGTGTTAGATCCGAAATCAGACGATGACAAAGCTTAATATTGATATTCAAAATACATACATAAATAAAAAAGTTGATGAAAAAGATCTTATACAAGCTGCAAAACAAATTTTTCAACATTATATGAAATGTTCAGAAATAGCTCAAAATTGCTGTCTTAATGAATATAAATATAATACAATATCTTTCGATATTTTATTTTGTGATTCAAAACAAACACATTCCATTAATAAAGAATATCGGGGAAAAGATTATCCTGCCGATATTATTACATTCGCAGTTTTTGCAGATTCCGTGCAAGAAGAACGATTTGTTTTGGACTTGGAAATTAATTTAGGAGAGATTATAATAGCATTAGATAAGATTGAACAGCAAGCAAAAGAAAAAGGAATTGATTTTGATTCGGAATTAAAATTCTTTATAAGCCACGGAATTATGCATCTTTTGGGGTTCGATCATCAAAGTGAAAAAGAATTTGATTTTGTAATAAAACATCAAAAATCAGCGCTGGAAACCATAGGTATTAAATATGACAAAATATAAAACTCAAAGTCTAAGAAATACATTTAGAAATGCTCGAAAGGGTATGCGTTTGTCTTTAAAAAGTGAACGCAACATAAGAATACATCTTTGTGTTTCAGTTATAGTTTTTGCCGCGGCATTTTATTTGAATTTTTCAATAGAAAAGTTCTGTATTTTACTGTTAACGGTTTCTTCTGTTATAGCGTCAGAAATGTTAAATTCAGCAATCGAATTTTCTCTTGATTCAATTTATCACAATAAATATTCTAAAATGGTGGGTATGGCAAAAGATATTGCAGCAGGTGCAGTTATGCTGGTAACTATAACCGCAATTATGATAGGAGCCGCTCTTTTTATTCCGCCATTAATATCAATTATTGCTCAATACTAACTTAAATGTGGCCAAATTTTTAATAGACAACATTGCATGTTTGTTATGCTGCTCGTCAGAAATATTAAATATTCTTATAATACGTTGGATTTCAGCCAAAGCTTGATAAGAATCCAATTTATATACATTTTCTACAGGATCTGAAACTACTGACATTAAAGTATTTAATTCTTGTTCGTTCATGGTGGGCAAACTATCCTCTAAACTATATACATTTATATAAAGATTTTTATTTTAGAATAATTGCCTTTTTAAACTTTAATGCGTTAACAAAATTTAACAAAGATTATGCAAAATGAAGCCAAGCTTGATAAAACGGTGCTTCCTCGTCAGATTTCGTATCTTCAAGATCATAAATTACGTCTCTGTAAATATCAAATTTATTCTTCTTTTCAGTCTCTTGAGAGTACTCTTTTAGAGTAATAAATTGCTTTCCGTAACTTAACAATCCTAAATCCTGTTCCATACAATCCCTCAGTTAAAATATATCCCTGCGTATATATTATAAACTATATATATAAAAAATATAACACCCTAAAGAATTAGGAAATATTGATGGTTTTTATATCCAATTACATAACCCTTTTGAACAAAGCAGCTTTTCTAAATCCGCCATGGTATCCATACGTGTCATTTCATAAGTAACCGGCGTTATAGATATTTTGTTATTACGAACAGCTGCAATATCAGTCGGAGCATTTTCCGGTTCGTTAATTAATTGTCCTGCCATCCAATAGTATACTTTTCCGCGAGGATCAATGCGTTTTTCATAATCATCCGTAAACATTCTTCCGCCCAACTCTGTAACTGCAACACCTGCAATATCTTCTTCATCAAGCTTTGGAATGTTTACATTTAAAAGACATTTATGAGGAAATTTGAAATCTTTTAACTTATCTAATAATGAAGAAATGAATTTTGCACTAAACTTGAAATCATCATATTCAGCAGTCATTGAAGCCAATGAAGTTGCAATTGCCGGTATACCCAGCATGGCTCCTTCCATAGCACAACTTACAGTTCCTGAATATAAAATATCTGAACCCAAATTTGGTCCATGATTTATGCCCGAAATAACTAAATCAGGTTTTTCGCTATCGGATAAAATAGCGCTGATGCCGATTTTAACACAATCACCGGGAGTTCCTGTTGTAACCCAAACTCTTTTTGCTCCAAATTTTGTTTCTTCAACTTCTTCTACTCTCAAGGGAGTATGTAATGTTAAAGAATGACCGGCTGCACTTCGCTCTCTATCAGGTGCAATTACATATACATTATGTTTTTTTGATAATTCTTCGGTTAGTACTCTTATGCCGTTTGCGGCAATTCCGTCATCATTAGATATCAATATATTCATAACAATTCCTTTTCTACTAGTATAAAAGGAATTGTATCATATTTCACAATGTTAAGGATTATGAAGATTGATTTACAAAATATAGCAATTTTATATACTCAAAATCCTTTATTAACATGTAAACACGAGGGTGCTTATCGGAATTAATACAGACTTTAAGCACACACTTCACACTTCACTATTACGAGGAATGATACAAAGTTTGCATTCCAAAGGCTCTTATTATAAGAGTCTTTTTTTTTATTTTTTAATAAATGTAAAAAATTTGCCCAAAAACCATGACATACTCGTTTGATTATTTTAATATCAAATTACATTCGGAGGAAATATGTCAAAAAACATAGTTCAGAATACATATTTTGATTTGACATCAAAAAGTACATTTTCAAATGACAATGATTCTTTTACTTCCAAATCATTTGCGGCGCTTGTTGCAAAAAATAATGTACCTAATTCACATAAACAAATTGCAGATAATTATCTTATAATTAAAAAAGTTTTTAAATTTCAAGCTTGCATGAGCAGAATTTCCAATGTTGAAAAAGCGCTTCTTGAAAAATATGAATTTAATACTCTTGAATGTACGTCAGCAAAACAAATGTATTATGAGCTTGCTCTTTTGCAAAAATGGTCTTTTGTCGGAGATGAAGAATTAAAGTCAGATTCTGATGCTATACTTCAAATAAGAGTAAAGGAATTGAAATATCTTGAGGCTTGCCGCTATGCCCAAATTTCTGACGAAATGCATGATGGTTACAAGGCTTTAGAACAATATTTAAGAGAAATTAGTAAATTCAGAACAGGATTAAATTTCTAAAAAATTATTTATCATTTTCTTGGTAACCAAAGTTCTTTAAACTTTGGTCTTTTTTGCGCCAATCTTTTTCGACTTTTACTTCTAAGCCTAAAAAAACTTTTTTTTGTGTAATTTTTTCTAAATCAATTCTGGCTTCTGTTCCGATCTTTTTTAAAAGGTTTCCGCCTTTGCCAATCAATATGCCTTTTTGACTTTTTTGTTCGCAATATATTACCGCATATATTTTATCAATTTCATCTTGTTCTTCATATTTAGTAACCTTTACAGCGACTGAATGAGGAATTTCGTCAGAAGTATTTAATAAAATTTTTTCTCGTATAACTTCTTCTGTTACATCGCGCATAGTTTCTTCAGTTACCACGTCTTCAGGATAAAGAAGTTCTCCTTTGGGTAATGTTCTAAATATTTGACGAATCAAGTCATTAATATTTTTGCCGGTTTTAGCTGAAATTTTTATTATAGGAAAATTTTTTTCAAATAACATTTTATATGTTAAAAGATTTGATTCTATTTTCTCTTTTTTCCCAATTTTATCAGATTTATTCATTACAATAATTATGGGAATGTCTGTTTGAAGTAAATTTTGGGCAATCCATTTATCTCCTTTGCCTGCGGGCTCAGAACCGTCAACAAGAAATAAAATAACATCCGCATCAGGGACGGAAAATTTAGCTTCATCAAGTAAAAATTCCCCCAATTTATTTAATGGTTTATGAACTCCCGGAGTGTCAACAAAAACAATTTGTCCTTCTTTAACTGTATAAATACCTTTAATACGTTTTCTTGTAGTTTGGGCTTTATCAGTTGCAATAACAATTTTTTGCCCGAGGATTTTATTTAAAAGAGTTGATTTCCCTACATTCGGGCGCCCTATTATTGAAACAAATCCGCTTTTCATGTCGATATTGTAACATAAATTTTATCATTTTTTAATAAAGTAGCAAAAAAAATTACTCTCGGTTATTATATAAGTAAAAGTGTAATTATCAGGTTAGTGGAAAGATATGGGAAATAAAAAAAATATTATATTAACAGTTCTTTTATTAAGTTTGAGTGCAGGAATAGCTGCAGCAGGAACTAATGATTTGTTAAAAATGGATGTAAAAAAATCCTCTTCTAACGATGCTGTTGATGTAACTTTTTATACAACAGGCGGAAGTACAAATTCTGTTGTAACCCGAAAAGGGGATAATCGTTACGTAGTTTTACTTCCAAATGTTACCGGTTCTTCTTCTGTTACACCAAATATCGGCGGTGTTAAAGATTTAATTCAAAATATTGATGTTAAAAATATCGATGATGGTATTGGCGGATATACAAAAGTAACATTTACCACTTCAAAACCACTTAAAATTCAAACAGCTATGAAAAAAACTGCGCCATTAACAAAAGCGCAAGAAGAATATAAAAATTTAATAGTTCAAAATAAAAATACTAAACCTGCCGTGTTGCCTAAAGCAAATTCTATTGTGGCAACAAAACAAACAGCAGTTGTAAAACAATCAACAAACCCGCTTAAAGTAAAAGTTGACGTAAAAAATACAACAACTTCTAAACAAGCAACGACAAAACAAATTCAACCGGTTCAAGCTGTAAAACAGGTTCAAAAATCTTTAGTAGCCCAGTCTGCACCAAAAAAAGTTGTTAAAGCAGAGCAGAAACTTGCTGTAAATAATATTGTGAAAAAAGAAGCACCTGTGCAAGTTTCAACGCCTAAAGCTGATGTAAAAAATACGCAACAACAGGCCACAAACATTTCAACTACGCAACAAACTGCGCTTAAGCCTGAAACAAAACAAGTTGTAAAATCTAATGAAAACAGTAAATCTTCAAACTCAAATTTAATGTTAACAATTCTTTTATCTTTAGTTGGCGGAATTTCTACCTTAACTTTATTAACAAAATTGTTTTCCCACAAAAAATCAAAAAATATTCATAAAAACTCTGCATCAATGCAAAATAGCAATAAAGTTAATTTAAGTGCTTATGATGAAATTTCTCAAGATAAAAATTTAAATTGGAGAGAAAAATATAAGAAATACAATGAAATAAATAATCAAAAATCATCTTCGGTGAAAGATTTAGCTTATATAACCAATTCTTCGGCAACAAAGAAAATAATTATTAACCAAGGGACAAAACCTGCTTATAAAGTTAATACTATAAGAACAAATGACAATGTTCCTTCTTTAAATTCTTCAGCAAAAAATGAAACAATGCTGACGAAATCAGCATTTAAAGCTTCTTCTAAAAATAAAGAGGTGATAAAGGAAGAATTAAGAGCAAAAATATCTCAAATGGAACATTCTTTCAAGCAAACTCCAAAACTTAATATCCCTTCAGATAATAAAAAAGATATATATTCAGACTCTGATTCTATGTCAGAAAAACTGTCAAATATAAAACTAAAATCCTTCGCAAATCCTTCATTAGGGTCTACTCACAGAATGCTTTTGGGTGCAGAAAGGGTACCTGTTGAAACGGCAAAAGAAGGCAGATTTGTTAAACTTAAAAATTCTGCTTTAAATATTAGTACAAGAAAATCAGCAAGCTCTAAAATTAATAATTCAGATTATTATAAAAATCATGGAGAAATGAATATGGATAAAAAAGACAATTATGCAGTATCTTCACTTAATGAGTACTTCTCAATTTTAGATTCTGAAGAAAAAGCTACAAATTATTTTACAAAACCGGCACCGGTTGTTGATGGTAAGGTGTCTAATCCTATTTCATCAAGTCGAAGAGCACCTGCTATAGGTTCTTTAAACGGAATGATTGTTCGTTCAAGCTACAGTATTGATTCTAATCGAGGTTTTTATATTGTAGATATGGACGGAGCTTCAGCTTTAATTGGAAAAATAAATGATAACGTATTTATTTTGAAAAAGTTTAATGAAATTATTGAGAAAAATCTTCAAGTAAGATTAGATTCAGGTTCTGTTTATATGGTAAAAGCAGGCAGATATAAATGCCTTGTTGAAGTTGCAAAAGACAGAATGGGCACATTGGTTGAAATATAAAATAATTTATGAAGTTTAGAGCTTTAATCTGTTTAATAATAATGGTGAGTGTGCTTTTGTGCGCGATTTTTACACATAAATCAGACCCAAAAATCACATTACAGTTTGCGACGTGGGGATCGGAATCAGAATTAAAAATTCTTAAACCGCTTCTTAATGAATTTGAAAAAGAAAATCCTGATACAAAAGTAGAACTTTTACATATTCCGCAAAACTATTTTCAAAAAATACATCTTTTGTTTGCATCAAATACTGCACCGGATGTCATTTTTATAAATAATCAGTATTTGCCAATTTATGCAAATGCCGCTGTGTTGGAAGATTTAACTCCATATTCTCAAGAGCTTAATTTTGAAGATTTTTATGAAAAGTCAATTGACTCAATGAAATGGGAAAATAAAATATATGCTGTCCCGCGAGATGTTTCAAATCTTGTTGTGTATTATAATAAAGATCTTTTCAATAAAAATAATATTAAATATCCTCACAATAATTGGAATTTTAAAGATTTTTTAAATACGGCAAAAAAAATAACCCAAAAAGGAGTTTTTGGTGTTTCTTTTGAAGAAGAACCGCTTTATTATATACAATATATGACGTCTTTCGGCGGCTGGACAAAAAATGATACTCAAAATTATTTTAAACAAGATGTTTTAAATTCTGCGCAAAATAAATACGGACTTAATTTTTATGCTGATTTAAGAAAAAAATACCATTATGCGCCAAAACGAGAAGATGCAGGCAGTGCAACAATGGCACAAATGTTTTTGCAAGGTAAAATCGGAATGTACGTTTCAGGAAGGTGGATGGTGCCTAAAATCAGGCAAGAAGCTAAATTTGATTGGGATATTGCAGAATTTCCGTCAGGAATATCCGGCGGAAATATTCCTATTGATGCGTCCGGCTGGGCTATTTCTAAGAATTCTAAACACAAAATACAAGCATTATCTCTTATTAAATTTCTATCCTCTGAAAAATCTTCTCAATTATTTACTTCAAGCGGTTTAATCGTTCCTGCACGTAAAAATGTCGCAAATTCAAATATATTTTTAGACAATAAAAAACCTAAAAATGCCATAGTTTTTCTGAATATTATAGAAAAATCAATTCCAACTCCTGTAACTTTAAATTATCGTGAAATCTTAGATGATTTAAAAATAAAAACAGAATATTTATTTAATTAATTTTTTAATATCTTTTCTGCAATTTGTTTAGCTGTTATTTTTAAGCAATCCAAAGAATTACATGTCGTTTGTCTTTTTGCCCACAAACATGGCCTTAAAGGGCATTTGTCATTTGCTTTAATTGCTGTAATATTAGGCGTTTTTGGAATTAGGGAATTATCATCGGTAGGTCCGAAAATTACATAAGTTCTCACTCCTAATGCTACTGCTAAATGCAAAGGTGCAGAATCAGAACACAAAAACTTGTCTGCTGATGAAATTAATTGGGCTAAATCTTTTAAATCTTTTGTAGAGCCGTATAAATTTTCAAAATTGTTTGTACGTACATTCTCTAAAATTGTCTCAATACATTCTTTATCATCAGGTCCGCCGACAAGCATGACTTTCTTTCCTTCAGCAACAAGCAAATCTATGACTTTTGCCCAAGTTTTTGCCGGTACTGTTTTTATACATTTTTTTTCGATACTTAACTTGCTGACTCCCGGATGAATAAGAACGGAATTCGCGATAACTTCTCGCTTTTCAATATTAATTTCAGGTAATACGGTATCGTATTTTGTTAAATTTCTAATTAAATCATGATACATAGAGCATGCATATTGTTTTTTATTTAAAGGCATTGCGTGTGTAAGCAGCAATCGGCTTAACTTTCCGGTATCATAGCCGCAGCGTACTTTTATGCCGGTTAAAAAAAGTAAAATACTGATTAATTTATTTCCGCCGGAAGAAATTATAATATCATATTTTCCTTTACGCGCTTCAAATAAAAGCTTTAACATCTCAATATATTTATTTTTACCTTTAGGATTAATTAAAATAACATCGTCAATGGTATTTGTAAGAGATTGAATGCCTTTACTGCGAGGTTCAAGAGCGAGTGTTATCGTGGAATCTGAGTATTCTTTTTTTAAAGAAATTAATGTCGGTAAAAAGAATATTTCATCTCCTATCCCGCCAAAATTTATTGTTAATATCTTTTTCATATTTAAATTATACAGTAAAAAACAATTCCTTTACATGTACGAGAAAAACTTTAATAATATGGGGGGCTTTTCATCTTTTTAAATGATGTTTAAATTTTAGTAAATTATAGAATATACATGTAATAAACAGTTGGGCAGGTTAATGGAACAGACTTTTGATTTTTCATCATACAATAGCATAAAACGTTTATCAGAAGATGAGCTTGCTTCGTTATGGGAAAAATTTTTATCAGACAGAAATGACAAAAAATTACGTGATGCAGTTATTGTGCAATATATATATCTTGTTCGATATGTTGTAAATCGCGTAAAAGTTTCTCTTCCTGCTTCAATTTCAATAGAAGATATTGCTGGTTACGGAGTAGAAGGGCTAATTAATGCTATAGAGCGTTTTTCACCTGAACATAACACGAGATTTGAAACTTACGCATTGATAAGAATTCGCGGTGCTATTCTTGACAAAATTCGAGCTCAGGATTTTTTACCAAGAACGGTAAGAAAAAAGATTAAAGATGTAAAACTTGCAACAGAAGAATTAAAACAAAAATTTGGCAGAATGCCTACAACGGCTGAGATAGCACAATATCTTGATATTGATGTTGAAAAAGTAAACCAAATTATGTCGGAAGATGTAACGATTACATCAATTTATGACAAAAGGGGAAATGCGGACGATAGCATGGAAATTATCGACACTATTGAAGATGCTAACAGACAAACTCCGCATGAATTAATGGAAGAAAAAAATGTTAAAACAGATTTGCAGAGGGCGCTAATGAGATTACCGGAAAGAGAACGTATTTTAATGGTTTTATATTATCAGGAAAACATGACGATGAAGGAAATCGGCACGACATTGGGAATGTCAGAATCAAGAGTGTGTCAGCTTCATGCTCAAGGGCTGATGAAGTTGAAAAATATTCTCAACGAAAACAGAACTTCTCGTATGCAGCAAGCTATTGTTTAATTACGGTTTACTGATTGACAAAACGTATTTGCTGTTATCAAAATATTTTTGCGCGCATTTTAAAATTTGTTCAGATGTTACCGCACGTACCTGTTGTTTAATATCATCTGTATAATTAAAACCTAATCCTAAAACACCGTATTTTGCATAAGTACATGCTTGTTGGAGATTTGTTTCCATTAGAAGTTCATATTTACCTTCAACATTTGTTTTCGCGTTTTCTAATTCTTCTTCGTCAACAAGATTTGTTTTAATTTTTTCTATTTCTTCGTCAAATCCTTTCAAAGAAACATCAATATTTTTATCTTCGGTTGCAATATAAATCATAAAGTTGCCGGCAAGTTTATATGTTTCGTAAGAGCTTCTTACAACATAAGCAAGTCCTCGTTTGTCACGAAGTTCAGAAAATAATCTTGATGATAAGCCACTTGCACCAAGAATTATATTTAATAATATCATAGTAGAATAATCTGCTTCTCCGTAAGTAGGCACAAGCCAGCCTTTAATAATATGAGCTTGATTAATGTTTTCTTTAATACTTTCAACAGTTTTAACTTCTTCTAATTGCGGTTTATCAATAAGAAAATTCGTACTTGTTGATATAGGAAGTTTTCCGACAGTTTCTTCAATTTGAGGTAATATCTCATTTAATTTAAGAGTTCCTACAACGGCAAGGCTTTTTTTACTGTTGTTCAAAATATAATTATATGCGTTAAGTACATCATTTTTGGTAATAGAGTCTAAATTTTCTAAAATTTTTGTCATTGAATTACCGTAATAGTGGTTTTCAAACATTGTTCTGCAATACGCATCCATCGCGGTTGCTCGCGGAGAATCTAATTCTGCTTGAATTTCACCTGCCAATTTAATTTTTTCTTTTTCAAATTCTTCAAATGTAGAATTTTTTAAAACTTCATACATCAATTCAATAGCTTTTGAAAAATCTTCATTAAGACATACAAATCTTATTCTCAGAAAATTCGGGTAGATTTCACTTGAAAAATCAATTGCATATTTTTCAAATTCATTAGCTAATTCTTCTGAATTATATTTTTTTGTTCCTTGAAGCAATAATCTTGACATTAAAGAATAAATACCTGCTTTTGCTTCAGATTGATTTATAGAAAAATTTAAACATAGAGCCATTCTTGGAGTATTGATATTTTGTTTATAAATATATTCAATATTATTGCTTAATTTGGATATTTGTTTAGTCATTTCACACACTTCTCCCATATAGGAATTTTAACATAATTACATGGAAAAAACAAATTTATAATAATTATGATATACTAAATTTATGGTAAATCGGGTTAAATCAGGGACTATTATAGGGCTAAATGCTTACGAAGTATGGGTTGAAACGGATGTTGTAAATTCGCTTCCGGGATTTTCAATAGTAGGTTTGCCCGATACGGCCGTGAATGAAGCTCGTGATAGAGTAAAATCCGCAGTAAAAAATTCAGGATATACTTTTCCTGCTCGCAAAGTTGTTGTTAATCTTGCCCCCGCCGATTTAAAGAAAAACGGAACAGGATTTGATCTTCCTATAGCCGTTGGAGTTTTGATAGAAGAAGAAGTCCTTACAACAGAACAAGTAAAAGATTATGCTTTTATCGGAGAATTATCGCTTGATGGAATAATTCGTCCTATTAACGGCGTTTTACCGCTTGTTCTTGGATTAAAAGAAGCAGGAATTAAAAATATTTTCGTTCCAAAATCTAATGTCAAAGAAGCAGCATTGGTTAATGATGTCAATATTTACGGCGCAGAGCATTTATGTGATGTCGTAAATCACTTTTTTGAAAATAAAATTTCGCCGACAGTCATTGATGCTAAAAAATATTTAAATATAGAGTCTGAAACAGAATATCAGTTTGATTTTAAAGATGTAAAAGCTCAGCATAAAGCAAAAAAAGCGCTTGAAATTGCTGCAGCAGGCGGGCACAATGTTATTATGACCGGTTCTCCCGGTTCTGGTAAAACATTGATGGCAAAATGTTTTCCGTCAATTCTTCCGCCTTTAACGCTGGAAGAAGCTTTTGAATTAACCAAAATATACAGTATTTCGGGTCTTTTAAGAGAAGATATGCCTTTAATGACACAAAGACCTTTCCGGCCTATTCATCATACGGCGTCAGCTAACGGAATTATAGGAGGGGGGAGTAATCCTCGCCCGGGAGAAATTACTCTTGCTCACCGCGGGGCTCTTTTTTTAGATGAAATGGTTGAATTTCCTCGTAATGTTTTAGAAGTATTAAGACAGCCTCTTGAAGACGGGGAAATCGTAATTTCAAGAGCTCAGCATTCTGTAAAATATCCGGCAAAATTTATCTTAATAGGAGCTATGAACCCTTGCCCTTGCGGTTTTTTAGGAGATAAAGAAAAAAACTGCACATGTTCGGATTTTCAAATTAATCGTTATATAGCGAAACTTTCCGGCCCGTTACTAGATAGGATTGATCTTCAGGTTGAAGTTCCAAGGCTTACACCTGACGAACTTTTAAATTATAAAGTCGAAGAAGAATCTTCTGCTTCAATCAGAAAAAGAGTTATAAAGGCTCGCCAAATACAACTTGAACGTTACAAAAATGAAAATATACTTACAAATTCGGAATTAACATCAAAACTTATAAAAAAATATTGTCAAATTGATAACGCTTCATCTGAAATGCTAAAACTTGCCGCTGTAAAATATCAATTATCAGGCAGAAGGTACGATAGGATATTAAAACTTGCACGAACAATTGCCGATCTTGATGAGAGCGAAAATATTTCGCAAACTCATATTATGCAAGCTCTGCAATATAAAATGTTTAATATAGAAGAATACGGCAAGGGCTAAATATATAAATTTTATGAATTTATGGTTCTGCGTAAAAATTCTTTCATTAAACGGATTTTTTCGCTTCCGATTAAAGTAAATTCGATATTTTCTTTTTCTGTTTCAAGACAAAAATCAGCCTTTTGATAAACAATCATTTTGTTGTTTAGAAAAAATATTACTTTGGGTTTATATTCTCTGATCCCAAAATTCTTTATGTCTGAAAAATTAACTCCCACACCGTTTATCATAAAAAAGTCTTCTACGACTTTTAATTTATCAGCTTTTTTTATTTCATATAATATCCAAAATCTCGGTATA
>CAYVSD010000007.1:0-4651 GCA_964453315.1 uncultured Muribaculaceae bacterium
AGGAGAGATAGAGTATCCCCTCTCCAAGGGGACACAAGTTCGAGCAGACGAGGAATGAGTCTTGCGAGACTGCGTGTATGCGAGCGTAGCGAGTCGCAGAGGGAGTAAGGGTGAGGGTTGTTCTACGCAAGGGGTTATAAGAATCATTTATTATAAAAATGGCGGGTTTTAGAACCCGCCTGTTTTATAAAACTATCTCTCGTTCTCATTACCAAGATTATTGTAAAGAAGTTCTCCACAATGAATCATTAAATTTGCTTTGTTGAGGTGCAACTTCTTCTGCTGAAAGAGTTACGTTGCTAGGAGCAAATACAAAAACCAAATCCCCAACTTTTTTCGGTTGACCATTCAAAGCTTGAGAGGCACCGCATACAAAATCAATCGTTCTTTGCATTTGTTCTTTATCTAAAAGATGCAAATTCAACATAACAATTTTTCTATCTTTAAGGTGTTGAACAATAGTAGCAGCATCGTCAAATGAACGAGGTTCAACAACCATAACTTCGTTTCCGCCTCTGTTGAAGCTTGGATGATTTAAAACTTTTGTTTCACGCGGTTTTTCTGCAACCGGAGTATACACAGGAGCCGGTGCTCTTAAAGCGTTTCCGTCTTCTTCGTATTCATAATCCATATCATCATATTCATCATCATTCATATCTGAAAATGGATTATCACGAAATCCGTCCATTACAAAATCTACCACTTTTTTTAAACTATCAGTTATTGCTGCCACCAATCTACCCTCCGTTTATTTATTAAATAATTTTCTACCTATCCTTAACATTGTTGCTCCGTTTTGCGCCGCAACCCTGTAATCTTGACTCATTCCCATAGAAATTTCATCTAATTTGCAGTTAAAATCTTTCTCCAACTCTCTTCTAATTTGCGCTATCTCACCAAACAAACGATTTAATTCATCATCATCTGCCCCAAGAGGTGCCATATTCATAATTCCTGCAATCTCTATTCCTTCAAGTTCTTGAATTTGCGGGAAAAACTCAAAAATTTCTTCTTTTGAAAATCCGAATTTTTGTTCTTCGTTCGCATTGTTAATTTGCAACAATGCTTTTTGAACTTTCCCGATTTCAAGCGCTTGTTCAGAAATTGTTTTCGCAAGCTTTAATGAATCTACAGAGTGAATATAATCAAAAGTTCTTACGGTTTGCTTTACTTTATTAGTTTGCAAATGCCCGATAAAATGAAACTTTGAATTATCTCTAATTTCTTTTGGCAGATTTTCGATTTTTTGACAAGCTTCAAGCGTTCTTGATTCTCCAAAATCACGCAAACCTGCTTGATAAGCCGCGCAAATCGCATCTTCGCCAAAATACTTTGTCACTGCAATTATTCTAGGTTTACAAGGTGCAATTTCTTCTTGTATTTGCAAAAGATTTGCCTTAACCGATTCGTACATCATTCACCTCTACAAGAAAATTTGCTCAGAACATGAGCATAATTAAATTGTATCGTAACTTTTAATGATGTCCAAAATATTTGTTTCTTTATTTTTATACTTTTATACAACGGGGCTGAAACCATGATTTTGACATGATTTCAGCCCAATCTAAAAAATTATATATTTGCTTAACAAATCGTAACATTTCAAATTTTGGGGCATGCCGCATGCCTTATTTTTACTAAAAGGCATGCCTTTTAGATTGAAATACATCAATCTTTTTATTTACATAAAAAAAATTTTTATGTTAATATGCATTTGCTTATGATTATACCGGCCAATATGGGAATTGCATTTAGCCTCACTATGCTTGCGGGATTAACAACCGCAATAGGCGGTGCTGTAGCATTTATGACGAAAAAAAATGACTTAAAAGTATTGTCATTAGGACTCGGTTTTAGTGCAGGTGTAATGATTTTTATATCTTTAGTCGATATTATTCCGGCAGCAGAAAATATGTTAAAAATTAATTTTCCTGCAATATTTAAATGGCTTGTATTTGGCGGTTTTATCGGCGGGTTGCTTATATCTATTTTAATCGACTATTTTTTACCTGATCACGTTGATACAGAAGAATTATTACATCCTGATGAACCTGAACAAGACAATCAATATAAACACTATAAATTAAAACGTGCCGGAATGATGACAGCAATAGCTATTTGCGTTCACAATTTTCCTGAAGGCATGGCAACATTTTTAACAACAACACAAGATTTAACTTTAGGAGCATCTGTAGCATTGGCAATTGCCATACACAACATACCGGAAGGTATTGCTGTTGCATTACCGATTTATCATGTAACCGGTAAAAAGCGTTATGCAATGTTATATGCAGCACTTTCAGGCATAACAGAACCTATTGGCGCTATTGTAGGAATGATTTTTGTCGGATTATTTTTACCTCAGGTTATGGTGGGAATTTTAATGGCGGCTGTAGCGGGAATTATGACATATATTTCATTTGATACCTTATTGCCGCTTGCCAAAGAATACGGAAACTGGCACCTTTCGATTGTTGGAATTATGTCAGGTATAATTTTTATTTGGATGAGTTTAATTTTGCTTTCTTAACAAAAATTACATACCCTCTCGACAATTGATCATGTTTGTTGTAGGGTATAGCTACATGCAGAAATATAAGTAGAAAAGGAGAATAATAATGCAGGTTATATTAAAAAAAGACGTTCAAAATTTAGGTGAAGCAGGCGATATCGTTAATGTTAAAGACGGTTATGCAAGAAATTTTTTATTACCTCAAAATGCAGCTGAAGCAGCTACAAAAGGTGCTTTAGAAAACAGAGAAAAGAATATTGCAAGAATTAAAGCTAAACAAGAAAAATTACACAATGAAGCTTTAGAAAAAGCTCAAGCTATTGAAAAATTCGGTAAATTGGAATTATCTGCAAAAGCAGGTGAATCAGGAAAATTGTTCGGTACAATTACAACTAAAAAATTGGCTGAAGAATTGGCTGCTAAAACAGGTATTGAAGTTGACAGAAAAACAATTTCACTTAACGCACCTATTAACAAAATCGGTAATTACACAATGTTAATCAAGTTAACTTCAAAAGTTAAATGTGAATTGGCTGTTTCTGTTACAGCTTCTGAAGTTTTACAAGAAGTTTTTGAAGAAGAAAAAGAAGAAACAGAAACTGAAGCATAGTTATATAATTGAAAAACTCGTTTCTTATAAATATGAGAAACGAGTTTTTTTATAAATTTTAAGAAAGGGTCAGAGTTTGACAATAAAATTAGCAGTTACAGGTAAAGGTGGAAGCGGAAAAACAACTATTGTAAAAGCTTTCATGCATATTATCAAAGAAATGTATCCTGATAAATCAATTTTGTTGTTTGATAATGACTTAACAAGTGAATTAGCTCATAGTTTCGGACTTGATATCAGACATACCATTTACGGTATCAGAAGCGGAAAACACGAATATCATACAGGGATTCCCGAAGATATGTCCAAACAAGAATTTATTGAATGGGCGCTTGAAGATATTATTGTTTCAATTGATGATAACGTTGATATTATTGAGTCATGGTTTGTCGGTTCAAAAGATTGCAGATGTCCGATTACAAAACTCATAAACGATGCCGTTTATAAACTTATTAATCGCTATGATTTTGTAATATTTGATTGCGAATTTGATTTAAAATATCTCAATCAACTTGTGGATATAGAAGTTGATACAACTTTGATTGTCGCAAATCCTTCCGAAGAATCTGCACATTTGGCAAAACGAATTAAGGAATTTAGTGCAAAATACAGTGCAGGCACACAGCTTGGTGTAGTAATAAACAAAGTAGATCATAGTAAAATGTCTACTCTATCAGAACTTTTGAAAAAGTATGAATTGGATATTCTTGGAGTAATACCTTTTGATGAAGAATTACAAAAAAATCCTATTTCACGCGAATCAAAAATTGTAAAAGATGCGGTAAAGGCATTTTATTCAAGACTAAATTTACCGCAAGGAGCTAATGAGTAATGGCAATAATACTCGACGGTAAAAAATTAAGAGAAAAATTATTATCACAATTAAAGCTCAAAGTTGACAAACTTGGGCGCAAACCTTCTCTTGCAGTAATTTTAGCCGGCGAAAATCCTGCAAGCAAAATTTATGTAAATAACAAACAAAAAGTTGCACAGCAAATCGGGATTAACTCCCAAATAATACATTATCCGTCAAATGTTAAAGAAGAAGAATTATTAAAAAAAATTGATGAATTAAATAACGATAAAAATACTGATGCAATATTAGTTCAATTACCGCTACCTGAAGGAATTTCTAAAGAAAAAATTATTAATTCAATAGTCCCTTCGAAAGATGTTGATGGATTTACACCATACAATTTTGGAAAGCTTTTTTCCGGAGAAACTCCAATAGTATACCCTTGTACGCCAAAAGGAGTTTTACTGTTATTAGATGAATACGGAATTGAACTTGAAGGGAAAAATGCCGTTGTTATAGGCAGATCAAATATTGTTGGCAGACCTATGGCGCAAATGCTTTTAAATCGTAATGCTACTGTTACGGTTTGCCACAGTTATACAAAAAATCTTTCTCAAATTACAAAAAACGCAGATATCATTGTTTCTGCGGTCGGAAAAAATATTTTATCGGGCGATATGTTAAAACCAAATTGCGTAGTTGTTGATGTAGGGATTTTTAAAGATGAAAATGG
>CAYVSD010000007.1:4751-57211 GCA_964453315.1 uncultured Muribaculaceae bacterium
GGTTTCGCCGTATTCGCCTTATGCGAGCGTCGGAGTTTCAGGGTCTATCAATTTGATTTTAATAACAATCAAATAACCCCTGAAATAAATTCAGGGGTTTATTATTAAATCTATTGTATTTATACCTTATGAACCGCCGGCATAGTTCAATTTACAACTATTCTGCATTTCTGTTTTAATTTGTGAGCTTAATGCAGATATCTGCTTTGAAATCAATTCAATTTCGTTTTCTAATGAATCCTTTTGATCTGTATATTCTTCATCTAATTGAGAATATAAGATAAAATTTGGATCATCAGAATAATTTTCAGGATCAATTTGTTCAATGTTGGTCATCATTTGTTTGTTAATAATAATTTTATTTTGCAAAGCTATTCCACTAAATTTTAAAAAGCTCTTTTGCATGTTTAGTAATGATTTTTGGCTTGCTGCTGCTATAAATGACATCTCTCTATCTCCTTATTTTTTGTACTCTCAATTTTATAAAGTTTTTACAAATCATCGAATTTCAACAATAAGATTTTTTGTTACAAAAGTTAATATTACAAACTTGCCCGCATTTGTATTCAACGCTAAAATATTATTGGGAGGATGTGGGGCATAATGCCAAGATTAGCCGAACAAAGATACGACGATTTTTATTACGAATCATCCGATATTATAGACAATGTGCTGTATATAAACAAATATGCACACAAAAAAACACAAAAAAAACCGCGTAGAAAAAAGAATTATCTTGGGTTTTTAATTGGTTGCGGATTATTTGCACTTATTTTTTCAGTAGTAATGCCGTTTTCTTTTAATAAAATAACAAAAGCAATTTTTAATCCTACACCATATAAACATATTCAAGCTGATATGGAAAAACTCGCGTTTCCTCTTCATGATTATCTTTCAAACTCATGGTTTTTAGGAAAACGTGATTTTAGAATGGAAGCTGCTGCAAAACATGCTCAAATGGCTCCTCTAAAAACAAATGTGAATATGCCATTATTACAAAGTCAACTTGAAGATTTGGCAAAACTTTATCCTACAGTAAATCCGGCTGTTTATGTATGGGATTATGAAACTCAAAATTATGCGGATATAAATGCTTCAAAAAGCTATGCTGCGGCAAGTATAATTAAAATACCTGTTTTAATTGATCTTTTCAAATCAATTGAAGCCGGACAAGTGACATTAGAAGAAAAATTACCGTTAACAGAATATTATAGAACTGAAGGTTCGGGAGGCTTGCAATTTAGGGCTGAAAATTCTATGTATACAATAGATGAACTTGCCCGTCAAATGATTACAGACTCTGACAATTCAGCAACTAACATGATTATGTCGAAAGTCGGTTCAATGACAGACGTTAATCAAGCTATTCGCAATTGGGGCTTAAAAAATACCGAGTTACAAGCTTGGCTTCCGGATTTAGGAGGTACAAATCGTACAACAGCACGCGAAATGGCGCAAATGCTTTATAACATTGATAATAACGATAAATTTTTAACAAATGCTTCGCGTAACAAAATTTTCGATTACATGAGTCATGTTAAAAATAATCGACTTATTGCAGCAGGACTCGGGCAAGGTGCACAATTTTATCACAAGACAGGCGATATCGGTAAAATGCTCGGTGATGCAGGAATTGTTGTTACTCCAACAGGAAAAAAATACATCGTTGTAATCCTTGCAAATCGTCCGCATAACTCGTATTCAGGTAAAGAATATATAGTTCGCGCATCTGAAATTATCTATAATTATATGGTGAAATAATGCTTGAAGATTTATTAAAAACAGGTAAATGCTTCAAGCTTGTATGCGGCGCCGGAAATGAAGAAGTTGAAGAAGTTCGCAGACTTGTTTATCTTTATGCGCTTTCAGGTTGTAAATTTTTCGATTTAAGCGCAAATTTAGAAATTATAAATGCCGCAAAACAAGCATTAAAACAAGCGGAAGTAAATGATGCTTATCTATGCGTAAGTATTGGTATCAAAGGAGACCCGCACCATAACAAAGCAACTATAGATTACAACAAATGCGTGAATTGTGGCTCTTGTGAAGCAGTTTGCCCTGAAAAAGCAATTCACTATGCAAAAATTAAAAAATCCAAATGTATTGGCTGCGGACGTTGTGCCAAAGTCTGCCCAAGAAATGCGATTTCATACATTTCGGAAGAAAAAAAACTTGACGAAATTTTACCGCCAATAATAACAAACGGCATTGATTGTATTGAATTTCACGTTATTGGCCAGGATGAAGATGAAATTTTTTCAAAATGGAAATATATTAACGAAAATTTTGACGGACTTTTGAGTATTTGTACCTGCCGCACAAAACTTAGTGACGAGGCTTTAATAGAAAGACTTTCTAAAATGCTTTCTGTCAGAAAACCTTATACTACAATAATTCAAGCCGACGGATTTCCGATGAGTGGTGGGGATGACACTTACAAATCTACACTTCAAGCAATTGCGACCGCCGAAATAGTTTATAACTCAAAACTTAGTGCTTATTTAATGTTATCAGGCGGAACAAATACCAAAACCGCAGAACTTGCAAAACTTTGTGAAATTCCTTATAACGGAATTGCCGTGGGCTCTTATGCAAGAAAAATTGTGCGCAGATACATTGAACGTCCTGATTTTTGGACAAATCAAAATGTAGTTGATAATGCGCTTGAAATAATACAACCGCTTGTTTTGAGTGTGGTATAATTTTTTTATAATATGTAAGTTGGGCTTTCAGCCCAACATAGTAAGGAGAAAATTATGGACATAAAAGCGGTTATTTTGGCAGCAGGAAAAGGTACTCGGATGAAATCCGAAACAACACCAAAAGTTTTGCACGAAATTATGGGAAAAACTTTATTGGGTTATGTTTTAGATAATGTTAAAAATTTTACCAATGAAGAATTTGTTATAGTAGGGCATCACGCGCAAGAAGTTGAAAATTTTGTCAAAACGAATTATGAAAATGCAAAAACAGTCCTTCAAACTCCGCAATTAGGTACAGGTCACGCTGTTTCAATGGTTTGTCCATATTTAGAAAATTTTGACGGACTCGTATTAATTTTATGCGGCGATACCCCGCTTATCAAAGAAGAAACCCTCAAAAAATTTGTTGATTTCCATAATGAAAACGATTCCGACTTAACCGTTATGAGTACAATTTTTGAAAATCCGACAAATTACGGTAGAATAATTCGTGAAAACAATGGTTCATTAAAATGTATTGTTGAAGAAAAAGATGCAACAACCGAACAAAAAGCTGTTAAAGAAGTTAACGCGGGGATTTACTGTTTGAATTGGGGCAAGATTAAAAATGCTTTTTCACAATTAAAAACAAACAATGCTCAAGGCGAATATTATTTGACCGATATAATTTCTTGGGGCAAAGCACAAAATCTTAATGTGAACGCTTATATTCTTGAAAACAGCGACGAGATTTACGGTATAAATTCGCGTTCAAACCTTGCAACCGCAACAAAAATAATAAATAAACGCAATCTTGAAAAATATATGGAATCAGGAGTCACTATTGTTGATCCTGACAGCACATGGATTAGTGAAGACACCGAAATCGGACAGGATACAATAATTTTCCCTGCAACATATATTGAAGGAAAAAACAAAATCGGTAAAAACTGCAAAATCGGACCTTGCGCACATCTTCGCGGCGGAGTTGAAGTTTGCGACAACGTAAAAGTCGGCAATTTCGTCGAAGTTAAGAAATCAAAAATTTCATCAAACACTAATGTCGGACATCTTTCTTATATCGGTGACAGCGAACTTGGGGAACGGGTAAATATCGGCGCAGGAACGATTACGGCAAATTACGATCCGATTTCTAAAACCAAGTCACGCACAAAACTTTGTGATGATGTGAAAATTGGTTCAAACACAGTTCTTGTTGCTCCTGTAACTGTGGAAAACGGCGCAAACATAGGCGCAGGTTCAGTTATAACAAAAAATATTTCATCATGGGCACTTGCTCTAACCCGCGCCCCGTTAAAAATTCTTGAAAACTGGGTTAGTAAAAAAATTAAATAAACTAAAACCGGCGGAGCGAAGCTCCGCCGACCATAAAGAACTTATCGTCTTTAATTAAGTTACTTCGCTACACAAATTGCTTTAATGGTGCCATCTGTGCGTTTGCTGTCGTGGCAACCACTATACGAATATGAATTTGTAAATTTCCGATTACACCCATAATTATCGCTGTCCTCTGAACCGGACCACAAAGAAAAATCATAACCCATACCATAAAAGACAGAGCGTATAAGCTTGCTTGTATCTAAAGTTCCATAAGTTGTTCTTGTCACTGAAACCGTTGTTCCATATAGTTCACTCGCCATTGCTGCTAGTTCTTCATCTGTTGGCAATCTATATCCTTGGTCTTGACATGCTTTCATTGCTCCTAGCCATCGGTCGCCACCCGAATAAGAATCACAGTCACTACAACATTTCGTTACTCCATATTTTGCATATTCAGGTTTTAAATACCAACGATTACCCCAATAACAATATGTACTGACTGGAATGCCATCATATATTTGTCCTGCGGTCATGATTTTAACTCCGCCTAGTACTGCTAAAGCAGAATTTGCTATTCTTGCGCCGTTGAATGGCTGCAAGTCACTATTGTGTGTTATTTTGCCATTTATTTCTGATTCACCATACTTATTTGGTTTTCTTGTTCCGTTTAAATCATATATACCTGCTAGACATTTATTTATTGTTGTATCTGCTTTATCAGGGTCATCTATACAGTTTAAATCATAAGTTACTATTACTGGAGTTCCGTCAGCGAGTACAAACGCCGCCGTATCTGTAAATCTTGTTCCGTTTGTATTATTTATCTGTAAATCACCTGCCGTTTTTAAATCTTTAACATCTAAAGCTTCTTCTGTTCCATTTTTATCATATTTAACTTTGTCATAAGGAATACAATCGCGAATGTGCGAAGAATCGCACACTTTAGCCATTTTAAGGTTTTTACCTAAACCGTTAACTAAAAAATCGTAAGTAGACTCATAGGTGTTATTCAAATCACCTGCTGTCTTTGTTAAATTCATGCCTTTAATCAATTTTGCATTAAATACTTTAATTTGATTGTCTGTAACAATACTATTAATTTTTGCAATCAACGTTGGTATTGTCATTGCTGCAACGACACCGACGATTGTTAATGTAATTAATATTTCAGCTAACGTAAAGGCAGCCCTACGGGAACAACCCCTTCCTTGAATTTCTCTCTTAGAGAGAGAAATGTTTTCCGTTCTGCTCGGCTTGGTAAAATTTCTTTTTTTCATATCTTCTCCTTATATAAATATATCTAATATTTTATTATAATATATCTATATATTTTTTTGTCAATTATTATATACATATAAATATATGTATAGGGATATCTCTAAAGAGGAATTACTTAAAAAGTTTGGTTTGAATGTTAAGATTCAAAGGCTTAAAAAGGGATTTACACAAGAAGAGTTAGCCGGTAAATTAAATATGCATTTAACATATCTTGCAAAGATAGAAACAGGTCGAATTAATATGTCGTTGGGTAAGATTTTGGAGCTTTCGAAAACCCTAAAAACGGATATAAATAATTTGTTATTAGTTGAATATGAATAAAAACAGCGTTTCATAAAATGAAGCGCTGTTTTTTGTTTTATAATTATAAATTTTATATTAGTCAAATACGGTTCTGTTGCCTTTTCCGCCAGGATTCCAATAATCATTTCCGTTACTTCTTTGTTTTGTGCGGATATTAATTCTTTTTACACGTTTTGCCGGAATAGGCTCACCTTTTGCCGCAGCATTTTGCGGAATCATATTTTCGCCTAAATTAGGTGTATATGTCGCTTCATAAACCGGTTGTGCATTTTCTGCTACATTTTTCGCTTTATCAACGTTAACTTCAGGTAATCCGTCTACATCATAAACAGCAGGTGTAGAGTTTGGCGCCGTTGATAATACAGTATCTAATGGCGGCAATGTTTCAGCATTTGCGCATCCTGTGAAAATTAATAACACTGTTAATAATAATAATTTTTTCATATTATGCTCCTGTTAGTCATTATTTATACATTTATAATATACTTATTTATCATAAAAATCAAACAAAATAAATTTTGTTATATAATTATTAAAACAAGGAGAGTATAAAAATTGCCACAAAGATTACCCGAATTTCTTAAACGTCCTATTATTGATACGGATAAGACCAGAGAGGTTCGAAGGATATTAAAAGTTAATATGCTTAATACTGTTTGTGAGAATGCACGTTGTCCTAACAAAAATGAATGTTATACAAAGAATACTGCAACGTTTTTGATTATGGGAAATTCTTGCACACGTAATTGCAAATATTGTAATATTTCTTGTGCAAAGCCTCTTCCTCTTGATTCTCAGGAGCCTTTTCATATTGCAAAAGCTGTTCAGGCTTTGGGGTTAAAATATGCGGTTTTAACATCTGTTACACGTGATGATTTGCCTGATGGAGGAGCAGAGCATTTTGCTTTTTGTATTAAAGAAATAAGAAAACTTTGTCCTGATACAAAAATTGAAATTCTTACACCTGATTTTAAAGGGGATAAGGATGCTCTTGATACGATTATTAAAGTACATCCGAACGTCTTTAATCATAATATTGAAACGGTGAGGGCAATATTTAAAACGGCTCGTCCGCAAGGAAATTATGATATTTCTTTAAAAGTTTTGAAATATATAAAAGAAAACAGCGATATAACTACAAAATCAGGATTGATGATAGGGCTTGGAGAAACTTTTGAACAAATAGAGGAAACTCTTAAAGATTTACATTCTGTCGGATGTGATATTTTAACTATCGGTCAATATATTCAACCGTCAAAAGAGCATTTGCCGGTTGCAAAATATTATGAATTATCCGAGTATGAAAAATTAAAAGAAATTGCTAAATCGGTTGGAATTAAGCGTTATCATATAGGGCCGTTGGTTAGAAGTTCTTATAATGCCGCAAGCCTTGAATCTCAAAAGGTTGGTTAAGGGCAAATTATTTTAATTTCCCTATAATATCTTCTGTGATATCGTCTCCGCCTGTTATTACCATTCCGACGGGCAAAACCAGATTATAATTTGTTTTTTTGGCTTCGCCTGAAATTAAACTGCGAATTTTATTAGATACCTGAACTAATTTTTGATTGTATTCTTCATCCATAGAATTTTTCTTTTGTTCGATTTGTTTGCGGTAATTTTCTTCTATTTGAATAGCTTTATTTCTGTCAGGTTCGTTTAAAATTTCATTTTGAGCTTTTGAAATCAAAGTATTTAATTCTTTCATATCTTTGTCTTGAGTTGCTTTCAAAGTTTGTATATCTTTTGATTTCTCCATTACTGCCTGAACATCTACTACTGCCACTTTATATTTTGGAAAAGAAATTGCCACGTCATTCATATTGTAGCCGACAAAAAACATTAAAATGCACGCAATAAAAAACCAAATATTATTTTTCATAATTTTTCCTAACCTTTCTGAACAAACCTAGATTATAAATTTTATACAATTTTTGAAATAGGCCAGGCAGGGTATTTATAAGTTTATATTTTTTAAACTTTTAGCTGATTAAACATTAAATAACAATTTTTAAAATATATTTTATGAATTGCGTAAATAAATTATTAACAGCTTTAAATGAATCAAAAGATTTTGTTCCGGATAAGTGGACTGTAGAACATCAAATAGTTTCAGGAATGCGAAAATGGATTGCCGATATTTTACCATCTGAATTGTTGACAAGAAGTGTTAAACAAGCAATTGGGTCACTTCTTACTTTGAGTCAGGACGGAATTTTTTATGAAGAATTCCCTAATAATATTGAAACTCCTGATTATGGTGATAATTGGGGAGTTCGAGCAAATTATATTGAAATTAACAACCGAATTATTGCGGAAATGAAAGGGAATAAATGTCGTAATGGTTTATTAAGTGCTATAAAAATGCTCCCTGCAATTCCGCCTTCTGCAAAAAGTTGGGCAAATTGTATAATTTTATCTCAAATTTTTCCAAATATATATGGTGACGGTTATAACAAATCCGCAGATGTTGAAAATTCAATTTACGGGATAAAATTAAATGGCGGCTACAGCCAAAATATCATATCTTTTGATATTGAAGATAAAATTTCGCCGTTCGAGCAATTCAAGGCATTTAATACACTTGCAAATTTTCATGGACTGAAAACAGGCTTTAGAACGGTAATTTCTGCCGATCAAATCAAAGTTGTTCAAGATGACGGAAGCGACATTACATTTGATTGGAAAAATGATGAACATGTCGAGTTGTTTTTGAATGCTCATATTGAGCTTATAAATAGCGGGTTTGAGGCAATTTTTATAGATTCGGCAAAGCATATTGGCGGTTATGATATGGCAAATTATACAGGTGTCGGGGCTTTGCCTGAGTATGAACAAATGCAGCATATTATTCATGAAATTCGCAGCAGAACAGGCAAAACTTTTTTAAGTTTTGTTGGTGAAAAAAGTACCGGTGATTTTGAACGGTATAAAAATTTGGGATTATCAACCGGAACAGGTTTTATTGAGCCTGATGATTTTAATCATGTTAAATATCATGCAATTAAATATAAATACTCGCGTGATTATTCTCCGGGAATAGAGGTTTCTAATGATAATGACATGGGAGGCCGCAGTTATGAGGCGAGGTTACATCGTATAAATAACTCGTTATTTGGTTATGAATATCCGAGTGATAAATTGGCAAGTTTTATGCAAATGGAAGATTTGTTTCCGTTAAGATATGACACAAATACTCATCATTTGATGATGTCAAATCCTTCTTATTCGGTTGACGGCACTTTGGAAAGTCATTGGGAAAATTTGTTTGCAAAAGATGACGGCAGATTGTATAATAAAAAAGTGGCGGAATTATTTTCCCATTCTTTGAATTTATAAAGGAGAAAGTGAATTGATAAATATTTTTTTAAAATGGATTGCTTATTCGTTAATCATTGTGTTTACAGCGTGGTTAGTTCCGGGGATAAGTGTAGAAAATTTCTTAAACGCTATGCTTGCTTGTATTGTAATAGCTTTGATTAATACGTTTATAAAACCTTTGGTGAAATTAATTTCTGTTCCGGTAACTTTTTTAACATTAGGTTTGTTTTCTCTTGTTATAAATGCATTGTTATTAATGCTTGCAGGAGCTATAACTCCCGGGTTTGAGGTAGAAGGCTTTTTAAGTGCTTTGTTTGGTTCAATAATTTTATCGGTTCTTTCTGTCGGCATAAGTATAATAAAATAAATTTGTATTTTATATAAAAATATGTTACAATGATACTCAGAGGAGAATAGCGAAATGGAAATATCTATTAAAAATGCAGGAATATCTGCTTTATATGTTCACACAGCAGGAAGACTTGATTTGGATTCTGCGGTTGAATACGGAACTACAATTACTAATGCTATGTATGATTCAGATGAAGAGATAAAAGAGTTAATTCTGGATTTTTCAGAAATAACATTTATTTCAAGCTACGGTTTAAAAGTTATTTTGGAACTTTATAAACAAATGAAAGAAAAAGACGGATCTCTTAAAATCAAAGGCGTAAGCGAAGATATCATGAAATCTTTTAGTATGGTTGGATTTGATAAATTTTTAGTATTTGAATAATGTTTAATACAATAAAATCTAAAATTTTTGCAATTGTTGTTTCTATGCTCATTGTTTTAGTGAGTATACTTGGTTTATTTACTTGTCTTTATTATCATGACACTCAAAATATGATTAAAAACCGTGTGTCTAAAAACGTTGAGACCAAAGCTCAAGATATTAATAAAGATTTGGTTAAAATTGAAAAAAATGCTAAAAGTTTGGCTTTAATGGGTGAATTGTATTATAAATTTGATCGTGATAAATCAGTAGCAGAAAAAACAGTAATACAAGTATTTAAAAACTATCCGGAATCTTTAGGCGGGGGAATTTGGTTTAAACCTTATTATGTTAGTCCTTCTAAAAAATATGACTGTATATATGCATTTTACGATAAACCACAACATGTTGTAATAGATAAAAATTTTGAAACAAAAAATTATAATTATCCTGAGCAGAGTTGGTATAAAGAAATTTTGCCAAATTTATCTTTGGATGATAATGTAGAGTGGTCATCTCCTTATTATGAAAAAATTGGCAGTAAATCTCTTATGATTACGGCAGGAGTTGGTATTTATGATGATAATAATAAGCTTGTAGGTCTATCAACTGTTGATTGGGAAATAAATGCCGTAGAAAATGCTTTTCAAAAAATTAAAGAAAGTTTAAAATTATCAAAAGACAGTTTTGCTCTTTTTGCGTACCCTGAAAAAGATTTTGTCATTGTTTATACGGATGAATCAATCGATAATCAAGATATTATCGGGAAATCTTTGTCTAATATCCCTTGGTATAATAAAGATTTAAAAGATTTGACGATTTTTAAATATAAAGGAAAGAAATATATTCCTTTTATAAATAATCTTGATAACGGTATGATTTTTATTGAATGTGTACCGGAAGAAGAATTATATAAATTAATTATCAATTCAACAATAATATTATGTTTGATATGGTTATTTACTTGTATTGTTTTAATAATGATTTTGTATACAGGACTTAGTAAAAATATTATTAAACCTATTAAAAAGCTTATTAATATTGCAAATAAGATTAGTAACGGCGAAACAGATGTTGAAATAAAAGTTGAGAAGCCTGAAGAATTTGTTAAATTAGCTTCTACTTTTGATAAAATGATAAAAGATATTAAAACGATTACAAAAGATCGTGAAAGAATTAACTCTGAATTGACGATTGCAAAATCAATACAGACATCAAGTTTACCTGATATATTTCCGCCGTTCCCTGATAGAAAAGAGTTTGATATTTATGCAACAATGGTTGCTGCAAAAGAAGTTGGCGGTGATTTTTATGATTTTTATTTCATAGATGATGATCATTTTATGTTTTTAATTGCTGATGTTTCGGGTAAAGGTATACCGGCGGCATTATTTATGATGACGACGAAAACTATGATTAATAATATTGCCCAAATGATCAAAGATCCGAAAGAATTGATAAAAATAATAAATGATAAAATATGTGCAAGCAATAAAAACGGACTTTTTATTACGATGTTTGCCGCAATTGTGGATGTAAAAACAGGAAAAATGTCTTGTATAAATTGCGGCCATAATCCGATTTTGATTAAGCAAAACAATGGAAAATATAAATATCTTCACTTAGAACCAAATTCTGTATTAGGAGTTATTGAAGATGCGGAATTTAATATTCACGAAGTTCAGCTTCAAGAGGGAGATTTTGTATTTGCTTATACAGACGGAATTACAGAAGCTATGAATGATAAAAATGAAATGTATGGCGAGGAAAGGCTTTTAAATTGCCTTAATAATGCGAAAACTCAAAGCATTGACGGTATTGTAAATGAGGTGAAAGCAAATGTTCGCGAATTTACGGGAGAAGTTCCTCAAAGTGATGATATGACGATGTTAACTTTTAAGTATGGGAATAATGATATTATGGATGAAAAGAAATTTGAATCATTTGCAACTCCGATAAATTATAAAAAATTATACACCTGGTTGCATGAAGTATGTGATGAATGGAATTTGGATAAAGATTTGTCTGCGAAGATTGATATGTGTGCTGAAGAAATATATGCTAACATTCAGTTTTATGCTTATGACGACGATAAAGGTATGTTGGAAGTATGTTTAACAAGAAATAAAGACGGAGTAAGAATGACATTCCAGGATTCCGGAGTGGCATACAACCCTCTTGAAAAACCTGATCCGGATATTACATTACCACCGGAAGACAGACCTATTGGCGGTTTGGGTATCTTTATGGTTAAACAGATGACAAAAGAATTGCTATATGAAAGAATTGATGATAAAAACGTTCTTACTCTTGTATTCTAAAAAGAAGAATGATTTATCATAGTAAAATTCATTTTTGCAATTTTGTCTTTTAATTCTTGGTTTTGTGTTAACATATATTCAAAATGATGACTGTCGTTGATTAATTCTTCGTATTTGCAAGGATGAATAAGGGCTTCTGCTATGCATTCATTTTTGAGTGCTTTTAAACCATATTCAATTGTAGTTTCGTCCATCATTCCCGTGTATCCGACACCAATTAGAAAATCGTTTGTTTTAAGATTGTGTAATTTGGCAACGGGTTTATTAATATAGGTAAATGTATTTAAAAGAATTATTTTTAAAATATTTGGCGGATATTTTAAATTCAAATGTTTTTTTAATGAAGGAATAAAATACATTTTTTCGTGTTGAGTTCTTATATATGGTATGTTGTATTCTTTTGCCAATTTCGCGGTCAATTTGAATATATTTGGAATAGCGTGAGTATGAACGTGTGAATCTATATGGTCAACTTTTGTAACACTTAATATTTTTTCTATTTGTGCGCGGAATTCCTGTTCTACTTGTGACATAAAATCTTTATTGAAAGATTTTAGTATCATCGCAATATATCCGTTATTAAAGATACCGTTTTCATCTGCTAATAAAGGACAATTGGTTAAAGATTTTCCTTCAATTATATTCAAATGAATACCCACGGATATGGTTGGGCATTGGGGGATAATATTATTTATCGCATCATCAAATGCTTTTCCATTTGCACAGATACTTGCAGATGTTAATAATCCGTTATTCACTCCGTGTAAAACTGCTTGGTTAAAAGCGTTAGACATTCCGAAATCATCGGCATTTAAAATAAATCTTTTGTTCATATATACCTTGCCATGTTTACATTTGTATTATAATATAAAAATGAGAATGGGAGATATAAAGATGACACCAAACAGGCAGATACCTTTATTGGCTATTATTATACCTTGTTATAATGAAGAATTGTGTGTGAGAACAACTGCTGAAAAATTATTGTTGGTTTTGAATGATTTAATTAAAAAAGGAAAAATTCAAAAAGAGAGTTATTTGTATTTCATAGATGATGGTTCAAAAGATACTACTTGGAATATTATTGAAGAATTACACGCGTCAAATTCTGTTATAAAAGGTACGAAATTTATTAGGAATTATGGTAATCAAAAAGCTCTTATGGCCGGTTTGGAAGGTGTCAGAGAAATCGGTTGTGATTGTGTTGTATCAATAGATGCTGATTTGCAGCAAGATGAATGGTCTATTGAGAAATTTGTTGATAAATATATGGAAGGATATGACATTGTAATGGGTGTCAGAAACGATCGTAAAACAGATTCTTTTTTGAAAAAAACAACTGCAGAATTGTTTTATATGACTATGAATCTTCTTGGGGCGCATATTACAATGAATCATTCGGATTATCGTCTTGTTAGTAAGCGAACTCTTGATATGATGAAAGAATATCCTGAAAAATTATTTTTCTTAAGAGGATTTTTCAGTGAATTAGGTTTGCCTACGGCTTATGTAAATTTTGATGTAAAGCAAAGAATGGCAGGAACTTCTAAATATAAATTTTCGACTCTTATGATATTGGCATTAAACGGAATTACATCGTATAGTGTTGTACCGTTGAGGTTTGTTGCTGTGTTGGGATTTTTAATGGCATTGATCGGATTTATAATGGGATTAGAAACAGCTTTTGAAAAGTTATTTTTACATTCAATGCCGAATGGTTTAGCTACATCGATTGTTTTGATGTGCGCATTTGCAGGAATACAGCTTTTCTGTTTAGGAATTATCGGGGAATATGTCGGACAATTATATAGAGAAGTTAAAGGCAGACCTCGTTATATTAAAGATATTGAATTAAAATAGTTAGTTAAAAGGCAGGATATGGAAAATTTTATTAAAAAGCATATAGGGATATTATCTTTTGCTGTTTTGTTAGTTGTAAGTATGTTTGTTTATTTTTGGGGGATTGGAACTTACCCTTTAATGGATGTTGATGAAACACGTTATGTATCTATGGCAAGGGATATGTTTTTATCAAAAGATTATTTAACGTTATATTTAAACGGTGAATATTTTTTTGAAAAACCTCCGTTATATTTTTGGGGAGAGTGTTTATCATTTGGTATATTTGGAAAGATAAATGAATTTACGGCAAGATTTCCTGCTGCATTATATGCGTTGTTGTTGACTTTTGGCGTTTATTTTACCGGCATGAAAATTGTTTCGCGCAGATTTGGTTTAATTTCAGCGTTAATTTTAGCAACATCAATTGAATTTACGATACTTTCAAGATACGCAATTCTTGATATTGTTGTTACATCAATTATCGGATTATCGGTTTTGTGTGGTTTTTTAACTCAATTTGTACAAGAAAATAATAAGAAATATTTTTGGTGGTTATTTTATATATTTTCAGGATTAGCCGTAATGGCAAAAGGTATTCCGGGGTTTGTAATACCTTTTGGTGTAATGTTTTTTGTAACGTTGTTTAATAAGACTTTTAAACAATGTTTTAAACCGCTTTATATGTTTCCGGGGGTAATATTATTTTTACTTATAGTATTGCCTTGGCATATTATAATGCTAAATCAATATGATCCGTTGTTTTTTAATGAATATATAATTAAACACCATATTAGCAGATTTTTTTCCTCAAGTGAAATTAACAGAACACGGCCTTTTTATTATTATATAATTGCAATTTTGTGGGGTGCAATGCCGTATTTGTTGTCATTGATTGGTGCAGGTATTGAAAAAATATCAAGTTTTAAAAAGATTGATTTTTCTAATTTGACGCCTGAGAGAAAATTCTTATGGTTTAATATAATCGGATTTGGTTTTACGTTTTTATTTTTCTCATCTTCAAGTACAAAACTTATTACCTATATTTTGCCGGTTTATATGTTTATGGCATATATTGGTGCATACATTTGGAGCGAATATATTTTTGAAAATAAATGTGCAAAATCTATAAATATCACTTCTTATATTTTGGGCGGAGTGTTTGTATTGGCGTCAATTGTTGCTTGTTTTACAAAATATTTTTTGCCGGCACAATTATATTCTGATATTTACGCAGCAAAATGGTTTTGTATAATTCTTTTGTTTATCACCGGAATTTTGACGATATTATTTACTTCAAAAAAGAAATATCTTGGGGTATTTGTCACTTATGTTTCTTTTGTAATGATATTTTCAGCATTTGGTACGAAGTTATTTTATAATATAGCCTATACTTTCGGTCAAAATGATTTAATGAAATTTGCTCGGCAGGAAAAAGAATTAAATCATGATATGTATGTTGTTAATAACGGCAGGAAATATTCTGTTTTATATTATGGTGAAAAGGCAAATTATGTTTCAACAGAGGAGAATTTGTTTGAGGTTTCTGACAAAATTTTTAGTAAAAATTCACGAGCAATCGTGAGAAATAAAGATATTGAAGAAGTTTCGCAAAAATATAATTTAGAATTGTTAGAAAAGGGCAGGAAATTTTCTCTTGTAAGATTTTTATCTGTTAAGTAACTTAGTTTGATTTTTTGAAAGCAAAGAGTTTGAAAAGTACATAAGTTACTGCAGAAACAATAAATAATGAAATGAATTGTGCGATATATACGTTTTTAATTAAAAATCTGACAAATATTTCCAAGATTATTACGTTTAAAAAGTAACTTACAGCCCAGGTTGAACAGCATTTCAGATATTCTTCAAGGTAATTTCCTTTTGTGCAAAATACAAAAAATTTCTGATTAAAATATGAAATAACCGAGGATATTGCCCATTGTAAAATTACACATAATTGGTAGTGGGCTTCACCCAGTAAAAATACTGCAATAGCATATATTATATAAGAAATTGCCGCATTTAAACTTCCTATTATTAAATATCTTACTATTCTGGGTAGTTGTAACCATTTGTTCATAATTTTATTTTATTATAAAATAAAAAAGACAAATATAAATTTTAAAATTATGAAAAGAATATTATTATTTATATTAATTACAATATTATTTCAAAATGCCGTATTTGCGGATATTTCTTCGCAAAACATTGATGCCCCGACATTTTATACTGCGGCACAGCAGGTTCGTGATGTTTCGGTGTTTAGTGAGGATAATCTTTTTGGCTTGAAAGATAAAGATGGAAACATTGTTGCGCCTGCCATTTATCAAAAAATTATTATGACAGGTCGTAGCGGCTGGATTGTGCAAAAGAAAAATAAATACGGTTTAATGGATTCTAAAGGAAATTATCTGGTAAAACCTAAATATCGTTTTGGTGACAGAATTTTGGGCAGATATATAAAACTTGGGAATGACAAAGATTTTGGGATTTACAATGAATACGGGGAGGCAATTTTACCACCTGTTTATTCTTCTATAGATTTACTGTACGGAAGAATGTTTTTAACATATAAGAATTATAGATACGGCATTTCGGATTTTAAAGGGAATGTATTAATTCCGAATATTTGTGATGATATTTATATGCCTTCTAAAGATAAAATAATACTTAAATATCTCGGGCATACTTATGAATTGGATAATATTACTTCTGAAACAGTCAAAATGCCTGAAATATGTGACGAGGATGAAAGTTTAATAAAAGAAATTGTTGATAGCGGCGGATATTCGGTTTTAACTTTTTCGGATTATTTAATAAAAGTTGTTTCTTCGATTTCTCCTGCGCATGAGGAAACGATTGATGATTTAATATTATCGCATGGTGTAGATACTGTAGGAATTTTAAAAAGAGCAAGCTGGATTCCGAAATATCCTTTTACTTTTGCGAAAAAATATTATGAATATTTACGCAATCCTTTTAACGGCCCGTTGTCAGATACACGTAATAAATTGAAGAGTAAGAGGTAATAATGAAGATAAATATATTTGGTAAAATAGTTATAAGTTTCGTTATTGCATCGGGTTTAGTTGCGGGGGGGCTAATTGTTTTTTATTTAAAAGGATTGCCCTATATTGTTTCACACCCCAAAACCGTAAATTATGTTCAAAAGTTGGCTAAAAAATATACAGGTGCGGATTTGACAATAAAAAATCCTGTTTTAAATACAGAATTTTCCCCGACAATAGGTTTTAGTGTTGAAAATATACATTTTGAAAAGAATAATAAAAAACTGCTTGAACTAAATAAGTTTAATACCTCTGTTTCTTTTAGAGAAATTTTTGCCAAAAATATAATAATTAATAAACTTGTTGCGCAGAGTATTTTTGTTGATGTTAACGGGATTGAACAACTTTTACCTAAAACTCCTAAAAAAGAAAAGCAAAAAAGCGATTGGAATTTTGATATATTTGATGCTTTGTTAGGGGTACGTGATTGTGAGATTTTTTATATTGCAAATTCCGATACGAAAATACATTTATTGGGTAAGCATATTGGTGTAAATAATGCACAAAAGATTAAAAAACAAGTATATTTTCAACTTGCAGCAGATATTTCACGATTGAATAATAAAGTGAGCTTAGAATTAAAAGATAATGGCAGAGTATTTTTTAAAGATAAATTGTTTCATATCGAAAATTGCCCTCTGGGTATAAATAATTCTGATATTTTTATTAATTTAACGGCAGATAAGAAACAAAATTTCAATATAAATTTATATTCTGATGATTTTAATATTAATGACGTTATAGACTTTTTGAATACTCAAATTATCGAAAATAGTATTCAGAAAGACGCATTAGTTTATTTTAACGATATAAAAGGAAGTGTTGATTTTAAACTTAATATTAAAAATAAAGATATAAACGGTTATTTTATACTTAATAATGCAAAGTTTAAAATAAAAGATGTTGATAATATCCCTATTACCCTTACAAAAGGAAAAATTGATTTGACTCCGAACCAAATCAAATTAAGTGGTTTTGAGGGTTTTTATGATAGTAACAGAAAAAATAAAATTGACTTATCCGGTAAGGTAAATGATTATCTGAAAACAATTGATACGGATATAACGGGAAATGCTGTTGTTCGTAATGATTTATTAAAAAATCATATTTCCAAAATGGTTGGAGCAAATCTTGAAATTAAAGGCGAAGCGCCGACTAGGGTTATGTTGAAATCTAAAAAAAGCATTATGGATTTTGTCTGGTTATTTATGTTAAAACCGGGACAAAATATTAAAGTCGGAAATGATTATTTGCCTTTTGAAGATACTGCGAGATTGATGAAATCTGATATGCATTTAGAAAATATGGTGCTTGATATCAAGTCGTTGGATTATCACATGATACCTGCTGATGAAATTCCTGATAAAAAAACAATAGATAAAAGACGTAAAGAAGGGCGTGAACCAAAACCTATTTTTAGGCTTAAAAGCAGCGTGGATATTGCAAATAATAATCATATAAAATATGTTGGTTTTGAAATTCCCGATCCTTTACCGAGTGAGTTGTTAAATGTAGTTTTGAAACAGGAAATATTCAAAAGAGGTAAAATTGGAGGTAAACTATCAGTTGACAATCGTGGAAAATACCCTATTCTTAATGGCTATGCAAATATGGAAAAGGTTATTATCCCAATACAGAAAATGTATTTAAAAGAAGCTAAATTGGAAACAAAAAATGATTTAATTCATGTAAATGCTATTGGGGGATATAGGCGTTCAAGATTTAGTTTTAACGGAGATATATTAAATGCTATAAAATATCCGATAATTGTAAAAGACGTGAATTTGTCACTTGACAGCATTGATTTGTTAAAAATTTTTGAAGCTTTTAATAATGGAGTTTCCAATGATAATGTTATTTCAACAGATGAAGGATTGATTGTTACAGAAAATTCTTCGCAAGATTTTGATATTCGTAATGTGCGTATAGAAAAAGCTCGTTTTCATTTGGATAAAGGAACATACAAAGAGATTGAATTTGGAAATCTTGATGCTGATTTAACTTTAAATAAAGACGGAATCATTGAAATAAAATCTAATAGGTTTGATTTTGCTCAAGGTACGTCATCATTGAAAGCGGTATTTGATTTAATGAATAAAAAATATAATGTAAAACTTGGTATTTTAAAAGTAGATTCTGATATAATTGCAAATGCACTTTTAGATTTGAAAAAAGAAATTACGGGTAAAGCGAGCGGTTTTATGGATATTTCTACCGATGAAACAATGAAGCTTAGCGGTTCAATAAAATTTTTCGTTGATAGTGGTACGATAGAAAAAATCGGGCTTGCACAATATGTTTTAAAATGTGCTTCTTTATTAAGAAATACTGTTTCAATGATAAATCCTGCAATATTTGCAGATATTGTCAGTGTTCCGGAAGGTAAGTTTGATAAAATTACCGGTTCTTTGGAACTTAATAAAAATGTTGTTACAAGGATAAATATAAAAACATATTCTCCGCAATTGAGTAATTATGTTTCGGGCAGGTATAATATTGAAAATGGCGATACTTCTCTTAGAGTTTATACGAAGTTTTCAAATGTAAATAAAGGATTTACTGGATTTTTAAGGAAAATTTCACTTGGTTCTCTTGCGAGTAGAATACCTATGAATAGTAGAAATGATGCAAATTATTATGCAATTGAGTTGGCGGAATTACCTGAAATTGATGCTGATGAAAAAGATTGTCAAATTTTCTTGACAAGAGTAGAGGGTGATGTGGTAAATAATAATTATATTTCATCATTGAAAAAGCTTAAATAAGGAGATAAGAATATGAAAAAATTAATGGTATTATTTTTTGCATTGTTAATTATGGCGCCTGTTTGTGCTTATACAAAAAATGAAAATACAAGATTACAAAATAAATATTTTGCCATAACATTACCGGAAAAATTTGAAGGAGTTTATGAAGCGGATATAAAAAAAGACAGGATTGCTATTTATCATAAGGATTCTAAAAAAGCGGGTTTTGGCGGATTTGTTTTTGGTGTAAAAGTTTATAAAAAACCGTCAGATCATGCGGTGTTGCCGGGGAGTAAGAAAATTGGAGAATTAACGGATAAAAAAGGTGTAATTTATGATGTTGTCTTGAAATATCCTACGGATGTTCAATATGATTATACAAAGAGTCCAGAAGCTCCTAAATCATTTAAAGAGTTGTATGATTTTGGGGAGATTGTAAATATAGAAGGTGTTAAAGGTTCAAAATATTATAAAAATCGCGGTATGAAGGGTGAAGATTTATATAAAGGAATTCTTGAAAAACATATTAAAGCGATAAATGATAAATTAGATTCAGCGGCATTAGAAAATCAAGATATGAGTTATATGTATAATGTAATTTCTCAAGAAAAAGGGAATGTATTAGATAAAATAGGTTATGCTTATTATGATGTAAATGCTGACGGTATTGAAGAACTTTTGATTGGAGAAATTGCGCAAGGGGATTGGAAAGGAATAATTTACGATTTATATACAATGGTTGACAGAAAACCAAAGCATGTAATGAGTGCAGGAGCACGAAATCGTTTTTTTGTTTGCGATGATGTGTTTTTATGTAATGAATATTCTTCCGGCGCAGGCGAAAGCGGAATGACAGTTTATAATTTGGTAGAAAATTCAACAGAATTATACCCTCAGGTTAGCTTTAAATATGATGAATATGCAAATAAAAAGAATCCGTGGTTTATTTCTTATGGAAGCGGTGTAAATGATGACAAATGGGAAAATATGCCTTATGATGAAATAAAAGAACGTCAGGCGGTATTTGAACAATACAAACGATTTGATTACAAACCTTTAAGCACTATAAAAAAATAGTTTAGTTATTCTTGAAAAATAAAATTTAGTACAATAATATAACTTTAGTAAGGTATTTTTTCTTTAAGTTCTTAATAGAACAGTTATTATCGACATTAAGCAAATGCTGAAATGCCCCTTACAGGAAGAAGGATTTTGTGGACATCAAAATAGCGGAGGAAAGGCGAGAGCCTTCTATAAATCCGTGGCTTGTCACAATTCCTTTGGTTACTGCTGCATTTTTGTTTGCATTAAATGAAACTATTGCAAATGTAGCTTTGCCATATATTGCAGGTACTATTTCCATAAGTAGAAACGAATCTACGTGGATAGTTACAAGTTATCTTGTTGCAAGTTCTATTATAATTCCTGCTATCGGCCATTTTTGTAAGGTTTTTGGTAGAAAAAAATATTTTATTTTCAGTATAATTTTGTTTACTGTGGCATCTTTGCTGTGCGGACTTTCACGAACAATGCCAATGATTATAATATCAAGATTTTTGCAAGGAATTGGCGGGGGTGCTATTTTACCCCTTGTGCAGGCAATTATGATGGAGATTTTTCCTCAAAAAGAGTGGGGAAAAGCAATGTCATTATACGGATTTGCTTTTGTAATTGCGCCTATTGTGGGGCCTGTAATTGGGGGTTGGTTGACGGAGAATTGGTCTTGGCCTTGGATATTTCTTATTAATGCTCCTATCGGGTTGGTTTGTGCTATTTCATTGACTAAACTTATTAAGGATCCTCCTTATGCTAAAAAGCAAAAGGGTGTAAAGATGGATTTCTTTGCATTTGGAATGCTTGTCGTTTGGATTTTATTGTTGCAGGTGGTTTTGGATAAAGGGAATGATGCAGGTTGGTTTGATGCTGCTTGGATTTGTTGGTTGATGGGAATATCTACTACTGCCGGAATTTTATTTTTCTATACTCAATTTAAAAATAAAAAAGATCCGTTATTAAACTTGAGATTATTGAAGGATTTGAATTTTTTATTTGGTACGTTGATACAAATGGTGTTGTTATTTGTATTGATAGCATCTGCAATGTTATTACCTTCAATGCTTCAGGGTTTATTGGGTTATAGTGCATTTTTAGGCGGGGTATCTATGTTGCCGAGAGGTTTGGGCAGTTTGGCAGGGTTGTTTGTTCTTGTTGCGGTTACGGGTAAAGTCCCCGAAAAAATTTCTTGTTTTATTGGTTTGGGTCTTATAAGTATTGGTGGGTTGCTGTTTGGTTTATTAAATATGCAAATATCTCTTGCTAATATCTTTTTGCCGAACTTTTTATATGGTGCCGGCATGGTAATGTCAATGACTCCGGTTATTAATCTTTCTTGCGCAACATTGAAAAAAGAAGATTTGACTATGGGAAGTTCTTTGCAAAATTTGATGAAAAACTTGGGGGCTTCTTTTGGAACTTCTATTGCTACAACTTGTCTTTCAAGGTTTTCTCAGGTACATCAAAATATGATGGTTGGTTATTTAAATGATTTAAATCCTGTTTTTTCTGAAAGAGTTTATAATGCAACTGTTAACATGGCTCAATATGTAGATATAGACACAGCTCATTTTATGGCATTAAAACAAATGCATTTTGCGTTGTTAGAACAATCTACTTTGTGGGCTTTTATAGATACATTCAGAATTTTTGCCCTCGCAAGTCTTGTTATTGTTTTATTGTTATTTTTAATGAAAGAATAAAAATAAATATAAAGACTATTTTTCGTTTTTCACTTTTAAATTGTAATTAACAATGTTGTTTTCAGTTGTTTTGTTTTCCCAAGATGTTGCAATTTCGCACACAGAAATTCCATCTTTTTCTACAATATGAATATATGAATTTTCTATATCGGTTTTGTAAGTTGAACAAATTAATTCATCGCCCAGGAAAGTTTCTTTATTAAATTTTATATTCAAACTCTTTAGAGAATGGGTTTTCCTAAATTCATCATTTGCGGTCATTTCTGCTAAATTTATATAACTTTTATTATTAACATGCTTGTTAAAATCTAAATCGGAAAGGTTATTTGTATGCTTAATTTCGCTAACCTTTTCTTTGGTTTCTGGAAGAATAAATTTTTTGTGTTCTCCCAACATAAATTGATTACATATTTCAAATCTTTCTGCAACTATATCTGTTTTTGCAGGTCGTTTAGATTCTTTATCAATAATAAACCAAAGAGCATTTCCTTTGGCAAAGGGTTTGTTGTTATATGTAAGTTCGTAATCTGTATAAATTTTTAGTTTTGTAATTTCTGAAATCCATATATTTATTCCGATTTCTTCAGACCAAAACGGTAATTCATCAATAAAATCTATATTAAACTCTGTTACTATCCAATATTGATTTGTCGCAAATAAATCATAAGCGGCCAATTTTTTTGTTGCGCAATATCTTGCAAAGGCATCTTGAAGATACATTATTGCTGAAATTGGTCTCAATCTGTATTCAAACAGATCCATATTATCAAGTATGACATTGTATGTTTTTGTGTATTTATCCATTTATGATTCCATTTCTGTCAATTTTTTACCTAAGTTATAGGCTTTTTCTAAATCTTTAGGGAATTGAGTTTGTTGAACTTCATTTTTATGGTTTTCGTCAAATAAATCGCAATTGTATTTCGAAAAATCTGCAAATTGCTTTGTATCATAAGAGTACAATCCTTCGGCGTAACCCATAATATGCGCAAAATTATTTACACTTTCTCCCAATGTAATCGGATAATTTATATTTTTTGCTAAATCTTCAGGGCAATTCATTGTAAAAATTACGCCGGTTGGAATTACTTTGTTTAATCTTCTTTTTAATCCGCCATTTTCTTTATCTACCATATATGTGTGATTTGCAAATAAAAGTCTTTCGGCAAAGCTTCTGAAAACGCCTGTCGGATAAGAGAAGTATACCGGAGTTCCGATTATAATGGCATCGGCATTTATACATTTTTCAAGAATCGGTTTAATATCATCTTTAATTGCGCAAACGCCTTCTGTTGTACTTCCTTTTCTTTGGCAGGCAAAACAACTTCTGCATCCTAAAAAGTTATAATTATATAAATCAAAATATTCAACATCTGCTCCGGTATCTTGTGCACCCCTTTGAGCTTCTTTTAATAATTTTGCTGTGTTAAAATTTTTTCTTGGACTTGCGTTTAAAATAATTACTTTTTTCATGGCGTCTCCTATATTTATATGTAACAATATTACATCAAATAAAACCCCAAAAAAATTCACTTGACAATAGTTAGATGTCTAACTATAATAATTTTATGAAAAATTTGTTATCACTAGTATCAAAAATTCATGATAAGGGCAATCGTTTTATTATTGATGAATTAAAGAAAAATGGAGTGGAAGGGCTTGTGCACAGTCATGGTGATATTTTGGTTTGCCTTTATGAGTATGGACAAATGACGATGAAAGATATCGCAGATAAAATTCATCGTACAAAACCTACGGTTACAGTATTGATTAATAAACTTGAAAAACTTGGTTATTTAAAACGGGAATCTTCAAATCAAGATAACCGTTATGTTTATATAAAGTTAACCTCAAAAGGTGAAAAATTTAAGCCTGTTTTTGAAAAAATATCTAATGATTTAAATAATATGCTTTATGAAAATATATCGTTAAGAGAGGCAGAAATTATAGAAAAAATATTGAACAAAATAATTAATTAAAAGGAGAAGAATTATGACAAATTTTAAAATGACTGAGATTGGATCTATTAGTGAATTAGGTAAAAACTATGAAAACGGTAAAGCCTTTTTGCATGATTTATTAGGTTTAACCGGTTGTGAGATTTCTGTTAGTGCTATGCCTGCAGGAGTTAAATTGCCGTTTAATCATAAACATAAACAAAACGAAGAAATCTATATTTTTCTAAAAGGAACAGGGACAATGACTTTAGATGGTGAAGTAATTGATATTAAAGAAGGTTCTTGTGTAAAGGTTTTACCTTCGGTAGTCAGAACAATGGAATCAAAAACAGATATGCAATATATATGTGTTCAAGCAAAAGAAAATTCATTATTACAGTTCGGTTTTGGCGATGCAGAATTATGTTAATTTAAGATATATTTTTATTTAAATGAAAGGATAAAATATGGATTTAACAGCGCGTAATACAGACTTAATGAAAAAGTTTGAAATTATGATAAATACAGCGGATGAAAAACTGGCAGAAGAGCTTATTGACAGTAATGCATCATTTTATACTCCCGCTAGTCCGGAGCCTTTATATGGAGGAAAGGGATATTTGTCTGTTGTGTATTGGATGAGAAAAGGTTTTAGTGATGTACAATGGCATATAACGGATTTGGTCGTAGGTGAAGACAAAGTTGCCGTAAAGTGGGATTTAACCGCAACCCATGACGGTGAATTTATGGGAATAAAACCTACGGGTAAATCTATTTCGGTTTGTGTTATGAATTTTTATTATTTTAATAAAGAAGGTAAAATTACAAATGATATTGCCGCAGAAGGAATGATAGGTATTTTGCGCGGGATAGGTGCGGTATAAAAGAATTTTTATTTTGCAAAAATCTTTAGTCCGATTATTCCGATTATAATTAAGATAATTGATAATATTTGTAATAGAGTTAATTTTTCGTTAAATAATAAAATTCCCAAAACTGTGGTTCCGATTATTCCGAAAGCGACCCACATTACATAAGCAATCCCAAGAGGCAAATCTTTAAGTGCTAAAGCTAAAAAAACAGCACTTAAAATATATGTGACGGCGGTTATTATAGAGGGCAGCAATATTGTGAAGCCGTTTGAATATTTCATAGAAATAGCCCAAATAATTTCAAAAATTCCTGCAAATAATAACATTAACCATTTCATTTTAATTTCTCCATTTATATATTTGTATAACTTTTATCAACTAATTTTTTAATTTCTGAGTCCTTTAAGGTTTCGTCAAAAATTATTGTGATCCAATGTTTTTTATTCATGTGATAGGCTTCATAGATACCGTTTTGTTTTAATAATTCTGTTATTTCATTTTTATCGACTTTTAGATTTATAATTTCAACAATCTCTGAAGAAGAGGAATTATGGTCAACTTTATTTATGGCAACCGAACCAAAAAGTGCGTACCATTTATTATTTTCTTTGTTTCTAAATATGGCGTAAGTTGGAAAATTTTTCCATAAAAATTCAGGTTCATCATTATATTTTTTTATAATGTATTTGCTTATATTTTGCGCTTGTTTTGTTTGAAATAATTGGTTTTCAGCGCATTTATTTCTGATATCTGTTAATATGTTGATAAATTCTTCTCTTATTACAGAACTAAAGCCGTTTGTGGATTCTATTCTAAAATTCGTATATTCCTCTTTTGTTGTTAAATCTAATATTTTACCGTTGATATTTTTATTGTATTCAATAATTACTTTAAAATCTTTTTCAGATAGATTTTTTTCAAAAATCAATTTATTGTTTTTTGATTTAAAGCCATATTTTTTTAATTTATTTTCTTTAATTATATGTTTTTTAAAAATATCTTCTTCAATGCCCATTATTTATTCCTTAGTGGATATTTATAATATTTACCACTTACAGTAGTTTTTGCAAATATAAATAAAATATAAATGACTTTGGGTCATTGACATTTGGTCAAAATTTCAGTTAAATGCTTTATTATCATATTATATAGTTAATTTAAAAATTAAGATAATATTATGGATAATGATTTAAAAATTTTTAGAGAATATATGAAAAAATCGCAAGTTGTCGAAGCTGATTCTAAAATAATGAGTTTGTTTCATTTATACAGCCAAGAAGCTTTGAAGATAACAATGCAGTTAAATAATCAGTATCATACTCCTGAAGAAATTGTTGAATTGTTTTCAAAACTTACAGATAATGATGTGGATTCTTCTTTCAGGTTATTTCCGCCGTTTTATACTGATTGCGGAAAAAATATTATCGTCGGGAAAAATGTTTTTATAAATGCTTGTTGTAAATTTCAGGATCAGGGTGGGATTTATATCGGAGATGGTGTTTTAATTGGTCATAATGTAACACTTGCAACTTTAAATCATGATGAAAGACCTGAGTACCGTCAAAATATATATCCAAAACCTATAAAAATAGGCAATAATGTTTGGATAGGTTCAAATGCTACAATTCTTCAAGGGGTTACGATTGGCGATAATGCGATAATTGGTGCAAATGCGGTTGTAACAAAAGATGTTCCTGCAGGTTTTGTAGTTGCGGGTATACCTGCAAAAGTTATAAGAAAAATAAAGGAGAAAAAATGAAAGTATTATTATTTAACGGTTCGCCACACAAAAACGGTTGTACTTACACCGCATTAGAAGAAATTGCAAAAACTTTAAAAGAAGAAGGTATAGAGTCTGAGATTTATCAAATTGGAATAGGAGCAATAACCCCTTGTCGTGGTTGTTATGCTTGTTCAAAAATCGGAAGATGTGTAATTAATGATGATGATGTGAATAATTTTGTAGATAAAGCAAAAGATTTTGACGGATTTATTTTTGGTTCACCGGTTCATTACGGTTCGGCTTGCGGAGGAATAACGGCATTTTTGGATAGAGCATTTTTTACGGCATTTCAATCGGGCAGAGGGGATATATTTTTACATAAACCAGGTGCTGCAGTAGTGAGTGCAAGAAGAGCCGGAACAACTGCTGCGCTTGATCAGTTAAATAAATATTTTGCAATTACTCAAATGCCTATGATTTCAGGCAGATATTGGAATATGGTTCACGGAGCGACAGCAGAACAAGTATTAGAGGATAAAGAAGGCTTGCAGAATATGAGAATACTTGCACGTAATATGGCTTGGCATTTAAAATGTCGTGAAGCTGCTGACAAAGCCGGTGTTCCTATGCCAAAAACAGAAGAAATTACTTTTACTAATTTTATAAGGGGATAAATATGACAAAAACACTTGTAGCATATTTTTCTAAAACCGGAGAACAATACGGAGTTGGAGAAATTACAGAGGGTAATACTAAAAAATTAGCGCAAATAATTGCAAAAAAAATAAATGGAGATTTATTTGAAATAAAAGCTGTTAATGATAATTATCCAAATAAATATGCTCCGCTTATTCAGTTTGCCAAAAAAGAAAAACAACAAAATGCAAGACCTGAAATAGTTGGCGAGATAAGTAATTTTGAAGATTATGATACTGTTTTTATCGGTTATCCGAATTGGTGGGGAGATATGCCGATGCCGGTTTATACGTTTTTGGAAAGTTATAACTTTTCGGATAAAGCTGTATATTATTTTTGTACTCATGAAGGTTCCGGAGGTGTTCATTCAAATGATTTTGCGTTGTATGGACATATTGCTCAAAATGATAAAATTCAAACGGAAAATGAAGTTGATAAATGGCTGAAAGGATTGGGTGTGTAAAATGAAAATAATAAAAGTATTACTAGTAGTATCAATTTTGTTAATAGGAGGATTAACTATGGCAAAGGAAAATTTTAATAATGAATTTGGTTTAGGTGTTAAAAATGATGCTTATGCGCAATATTTTACGGGCCAAAGTTATTTGAATATACTTACAAAAGAGCCGCTTCTTGTTGTTAATGTTACTTTTGAGCCAAAATGCAGAAATAATTGGCATATACATCATAAAGGCGGTCAAATTTTGCTTGTAACAGGCGGCAGAGGATATTATCAGGAATGGGGCAAAGAGCCGAGAGAATTAAAAAAGGGTGATGTTGTAAATATTCCTTCTGAAACAAAACATTGGCATGGAGCTTCAAAGAATAGTTGGTTTAGTCATATAGCGATAGAAGTTCCAAGTGATAACGGTTATACGGAATGGCTTGAACAAGTTAGTGATGAAGAATATAACAATTTAAAATAAGAAGGGTAAATTTATGGAAGAGGTCAGAATTGATGTAAGGACACAAAGTCCTGAAAGGATTGCAGAAGCTAAGCGCAGCGCCGATTTGTGTTTTAGAATAAGTCATACAAATCCGACGACACCAGAATGTAAGCAATTAATTGATGAACTTTTTAACCATACGTTAGGTGAAAATACTGTTTTGCACCCTCCGATTTTTACAATTTTAGCTGATAAAGTTAAAATTGGTAAAAATGTTATTATATTGAATAATTTTCAATGTATGTCTGCGGGGGGACTTACTATTGAAGATAATACAATGATTTCTTTAAATTGTACTATTGCGACTAATAATCATGACATGTATGACAGATATATTATTACTTGCAAGCCTGTTCATATAAAACGTAATGTGTGGATTGGGGTTAATGTTACTATACTTCCGGGAGTTACGATAGGTGAAAATGCCGTAGTTGGTGCGGGTGCTGTTGTTACCAAAGATGTTCCGGATAATGCTGTTGTTGTCGGGAATCCTGCAAGGGTGATAAGATATCTTGATGCGGAAAAGTTTAAAAATTAATAAGATTAAATTTATTTTATGATATTATTTTAAAAGTAAAAATGTGTAGATTATAGGAGAAAATATGAGTTATTTTGGACAAACAAAGGGAACAGAAATCGAAAAACAAATTGCACAGTTGGCGACAGGTGAAGCTGTCGGCGGGGCTATGTATTACGCGCTTGCCAAAGTTGCCAAAGAACAGTTTGGCTTGGAAGATGTTGCAAAAGAATTTATAGAGCTTGGTAATCAAGAAACTAATCACGGCGCATTTTATGCTTCTTTGAACGGAAGATATCCTTATGATGAAAAGACATTTTGGCAAATGGTAAGAGGCCTTTCAAAAGCGGAATATAAGGGAGAAGGTAATATTAATCAGCTAGCTGATAAATTAGCAGAAATGGGAATTGATGAAAAAGCAGTTGCGCAAGTTAGAGAATTTGCGCTTCAAGAAAAACACCATGGAGAAGCAACTCAAGCTATTATTGATAAATATGCCCCAAAAGAAAAAGAAGAAGATAATTCTGCAAAACCTGTTTACGTATGTAGTGTTTGCGGGTTTGAATATGTCGGAGATTTAGATTCTGAACCGGATGATTATAAGTGTCCGATTTGTGGTTGTGCAAAAGGAGTATTTAAAAAACAATAAGTAAAAATGAAAGTTGGGCAAAAGCCCAACTTTCATTTTTACCATTATTTGTAATAGATTTTGGTAACGTTTTGTTTTTTTATTTTAATTCGTAATCTGCAAATATTTTAAATATATGTATATAGTGCTTATTACAAGTGAAATCCCAACAATAATTAAACCGTATTTCATAAATTGCATAAATTTAATAGGATATCCGGCTTTAGCAGAATTTTCACTTACAATAACATTGGCTGCCGCTCCTATCATTGTCATATTACCGCCAAGACAAGCACCTAATGATAAGCACCACCAGAGAGGAATTGTATAATCAGCTCCCATTGATTTTTGTATTTCTACAAGCATTGGGGACATTGTTGCTGTATATGGAATGTTATCTATAATTCCGGATATAATACCCGATGCCCAAAGAATCAGCATAGAGGTTGCTGTTTGAGAACCTTGTGTAACTTTTAGTATCCATTCAGCCATTAATTTTATGCCGCCTGATGCTTCAACACCACCTATTATTATGAATAAACCAATAAAGAAAAAGATTGTATTCCATTCAATATTTTTTAATATTTCCGTAGGTTTTTCAAATAATAGTAAAATGCTTGCTCCTATCATAGCTGCAACACAGGTTTCTATATGTGTAATATCGTGAGTTATAAAACCTAATATAACCAGCCCCAAAACTATGATTGAGCGTATCATTAGGTTTTTATCAGCTATGGTTTTAGAGTTATCAATATTAGTAACTTCTTGCATTTTTTCTTTTGAGGTTTTTAAATTTTTCCTAAATACAAAAGTTAAAAATAAGATTACTGTAAATAATATTATTACAATAATAGGTGTTAAGACTTTAATAAAATCTATAAATGATAATCCTGCTGCACTTCCAATGATGATATTTGGAGGATCTCCAATTAAAGTAGCTGTTCCGCCTATATTTGAAGCAAATACTTCTCCTAATAGAAAAGGTATTGGATTTATATCTAATTTTTTGGCAACAAAAAAGGTAATCGGCATAATTAAAATAACTGTTGTAACATTATCTAAAAATGCACTCGTAAATGCCGTAAAAATGGCCAGAACCGTAAAAATGGCAATAGGTCTTCCTTTTGTCATTTTAAGTAATTCATTAGCAATCCAGTTAAACATACCGCTTCTTGTTGAAATATTAACTATTATCATCATAGAAACAAGTAAAAATATTACATTAAAGTCAATAAAATTAACAAAGTAATTTGGATTTAAAGTTTCACCTATTATTTTATTTTGGCTGACCAGCCCTAATAATAAAGTTATTCCTGCACCCAGAAGTGCGACTGTGACTTTTGGGATTTTTTCTAATGCTATAAAAATATATGAAATAATAAGAAGTGTTGCTGATATAGTAACACTATTTTCTGAAATAAAAGATATTATCATTTTAATTTACCTTTACCTTTTCTCTCATAGCAACTGCGATAGCAAGAGCAATTTCAGATGTGTCATCTTGTTTTTTCTTTTGTGTATTTTTTTCTTCTTCAGGTATAGCTTCCGGAAAATATTTATTTATAGTGCTTATGATTTTTGCGGTGATATTCATTGCAAAAATCATAATTGCTAAGAAAATAAATACCGTTGACATACCAATAATCAAAAGACTAATTCCGATATTTAAATTTTCCATTGTGATTTTCTCCTTAAAATTATTCATTATAAAATTTGTGCATTTTAATTTAAAATACACTCATTATTTCTTGTTTGTCAGAAGTAATTTAATTAAGGAGCGCGAGTATAAATTGCATTTTTCAAATTTGGAGATATATTATGAGAAATGCAAATAGGATATGTTGAATTATTAACTATAGAATTATTAGGCAGGATAAAATTAACATTTGTTTTATCAAAATTACCAAAACTGAAATTTTGATTTTTATTTGACGGGTCTGATATTTCCGTTTGATTATTTTTTGAGAATATATAATATTCTTCGTTTTTATTATTTATGAAATGATTTTCTGATTTAGTAGTCGAAATATGATATTGTGTAGTTAAATTTTGCCCGAAATAATCGCAGGCAAAGACATCATTTGGTTGAATAAATAATGCTAAGATTAAGTAAATAAAAACAATAAATGTTTTAATAAATCTTTTCATGTTTAAATTTTAGCACAAAATATTTATTAAACAAAAGCTAAATTACCACCTATTTGTTTATGATATGATTCCAATGATAGCGTAAATTAAAGAAGGAAAAAAATATGGTTAAAGTTATTCCATTAAAGTATTATGACGACGGATTTATGACACAGTCTTTTGCTTTTGGCGGAACTCGCGATAAAGAAAAATGTGAAGATGTAAAATATGGTTCAAGTTTACAGAATTTCTTAATAGATGACGGCAAAGAAGTAATTTTATCAGATACCGGTATGCCAAATGAAACACCGGATTTTCCGAAAAAAGATGATGCACCGTTATGGATGGGAGAAAAAATTGCAACATTTAAAGAAGCATTTGAAAAAACCGGTTATAAAGCAGAAGATGTTACAAAAATTGTTGTAACACATAAACATCCGGATCATACAGGCGAACTTAGAATGTTTCCGAATGCCAAAATTTATATTTCTGAACAAGAAGCAGATGATATGAAATTAACAGGCGATAATATTGTGAGAGTTAAATTTACTGACGGTCCTTATAAAAATTTTCCCGAAAGTCAAAGAATTACAGATTCTTTAGTTATGATAAAAGCTGAAGGTCACACAAAAGGAAATTCAATTTCTATTTTGGAAGATAAAGAAAATGACTGTTATTATATGTTTCACGGTGATGTAACATATTGTGATGCAGCACTATACGCAGACGAACTCTCGGTTGTTTTTGAAGATAAGGATAAAGCAAGAGAAACTCTTTCAAGAGTTCGTGAATTTATAAAGAATAATAAGACAATATATTGCTCAACTCATTGTCCTGAAGGGTACTTGAATATTGAACAGCATAAATTTATTGAATTATAAAATTTTATGCGATTTTTTCTTTATCTTTAAATAGAATTATTGCACAGAAGCTTAGAATTATTGCTCCGACGAATACTTCTAACGGAAATTTTAGAAGTAAGGATTTATCTAGTATCATCGGTATTAATAGAATTGCTCCCGCAGGCGGGAAATATATTTTTGATTTGTCAAGAACAAAAAATAAAATTATACAAGCAAGTGCTGTGCAAGTAAAAAGCGGAAGTCCTAAAAATTCATTTAGCAGTAATCTTAATGTGCAACCTGTAAAAGCGCTAAAAGTCATTAATCCGATAATGTAAAATGGTTTTGTTCTTGCGGGACTTTTAGGGTTTGAAAGTTCTGTAAACATGACGATTAACGGTGGTGCAAGAAAATATATTTGATGTGTTTTAAATGGAATAAGAGCGATTAATCCAAATATGATTAATAATTTTGACCATTTTATTATTTGTTTTTTTATTTCAAATTCGCATGGTATAAAGTTGTTAACAGGGCGAAAATGATATTTTTCCATAAGCCATTGGGCAAGAATAATTATTAAAGACATTAAAGAAACAGAGATAGGATATATCCAGCTGCTTGTTCTAAGATAAACCGGTAATATGCATGCTGAAATTATCGGAACGAAATTTGTTTTGAATAATGTTAAAATAAATCCCGTAAATCCAAAACATAAACAAACTTGAAATATTAATGCAGTATTGCAGAATTTTACTACTAAAACCCCAAATAAAGCAGCTAAAGACATAAGTATAAAAATACGTCTTTTATTAGTCATCCAGGGCTGTTGTTCGCTGACCCAAGCTCCTATTGTTAAAGCGCAAATTTCAGGGAAGATAATTTCTGTTTCATGTGAAATTTCTGCGACAAAAACCATAACAAAGGCCATTATTATTCCAAAAATATATCGCTCTATTCTTATTCTTTTTAATATTTCGGCTTTCACTAATTAATAATAGGATAATTGTAATTAATATTCAAATATAATTTTATAAATTATTTATTATATAATCTTAGTATGAGAAAATTTGAAGCAATATATTGTGATTTTGACGGAACTATAACAAAAGAAGATTCTGTTAATAAATTTTTTGAAATGTACGCATCTGAAAATTGGATGGATTCTGAAAAATTATGGATTGAAGGTAAAATTTCATCAAGAGAAAATGCAATTATTCAGGTTGGTTTGTTAAAAAGTATTTCTCAAAAGCAGCTGGATGATTATATTGATTCAATTGAGATAGATGATTATTTTTTAGATTTCGCAGATTATGTAAAATCAAACAATATTAAATTAACAATTTTAAGTGACGGTTTTGATTTATTCATAAAAAAAGTTCTTGAACGGTACAATTTGGATATCCCATATTATGCTAATAAATTTATCTATAATGACGGCAAATTCAGTATCGAGTTTCCGTATTATGATGAAAATTGTGATAAAAAGGCAGGAATGTGTAAATGTCATAAGGTTAAAGAAAATAGTTTTTGTTATATAGGCGACGGTACGAGTGATTTGTGTATAGCGTCAAAAGCAAATTATCTTTTTGCATCAAAAAATCTACATAAATATTGTAAAGAAAATAATATAAAACATTATTATTTTGAATCTTTTAGTAGTATTATAAAAAAGTTAGAAGAGGGGATTTAAATATGAAAAAAATATTTTTTATTATAACACTTGTGTTAATGACTTTTGTATCCCTTGCAAAACCATCTTTTGCGTGGGATGTAAAAACAACAGACGAACTTCAGACTCGAATGAATGAAGTTGGTTTTAAAATTTTAAATGCAAATCGTATAGAAAAAAGATTTATGTTTATGGCTATAAACAGAGTTTATACAAGAGATATTTGGACAGATGTAAGTTCTGTAAACAGAATTGTTTGGATAAAACCTACAGTATTACCTTACATTGATGATGATAATGAACTTGCGGCAATTTTAAGCCATTCTCTTTCTCATGGTGTAGATTCTTATGAAGGTGTTTTAAGAGGGTATGTTTCAATTTTGAATTATTGGGTTGCACCTAACAAATATGATATGAAAGCCGACAAAATGGCAGTAGATTATATGGTTAATGCGGGATATAATCCTTTGGCATTGATTACAATATTAAATAAAATCGGTAAACAATACAGATATGACGCATTTTCAAATCATACATTAGTTTCTCGCAGAATGATGATGGTATATGAATATATTTATACAAAATATCCTTCAATTCTTGTTGAAAATGAATATAAAGATAATATTTATTATCAAAATTTCTTGTTAACATCAAGAAGTAATCGTATGCTATTATTAGATAAAGTAAAATCCGGTTCTACTAAAAAAATTAATTATAAATATTAATATGAAAAAAATATTTTTAATATTAGCACTTATAATATTTTGCCGGCCGATATTTGCACAAAATATCGTACCGATTGAGGATGAACTTTTAAATCCGGAAATGTATTCAGACGGTAATAATTCTGTATTTCACCTTGGAATATATGAAAAAGGAGAATATAACTATATTCCGATTGAAGATGAATTAATAGATGAAGATTTTGTTTCTAATACATCAAATATGGTTATAATGAAAAAAGAGCATCCGGATGATTTTTTCTTTGAAAAAATTGTCGATCCGTCTAAGGTTAGAAAAATTTTGCCTAAAAATCAATATGATTTTACAAAACGACAAATTCCGATACAAATTCAGCTTGCGCAGCAAATAACAACAAAAGGTATGCTCGAAGGTTCAATAATTCCTTTTTTGGCAACGCATGATTTTGAAATAAACGGTAAAAAATATAAAAAAGGCACAACTGTTTTGGGCCGAGTTGAGGTGCTTTCGGCATCTGATAAAATGGGTGTTCCTGAAACATTAAAAATAGATAATTTTTATATTGATGATAACGGCGAAGAAATAAATCTCAGCGGTTCTGTTTCAAAGACGGGGGCAAATCGTTCTATCTGGGTTTATCCTTTATATCAAGCAGGAAATATCACGTTTTATGTTGCAGGATTTGTATTTGTTCCAATTCACGGCGGCAGGGCAAAGTTATTGACTTCAGAGTCATTTACGGTATTTTATGAGGCTCAATAATAAGTGTAAAAAACACATTTTGTAATAAAACTAAAAAAACTCTTTATTTTGAATTTTTTAGCTGTATTATTAATACAGTGACACAATTATAAAAAACGGGTTAAAATATGGTAATATTAGAAAAAGATTTGGGTGATTTAAAAAAAATTAACAATAGCGAAGCTTTAGAAGCGACAAGACTTGATATATCAGACGAAGAATTGGCAAGTATTGACAAAGAATATTGTACTTATGGTGATAAAATACACGCGGAACCGAATCCTAAGGTTTTTAGAGATTGTAATGGTGTTTTCATGTATGATTCAGAGAATGTACCATTCCTAGATTTAGAAATGTGGTTTGCATCTTGTAATTTGGGGTATAAAAATAAAAGAATTAGAGATGCTGTTGTTAATCAAATAGATACTTTGCCGCAAATTTCTTCTCATTTTCAGTATGATTATAAGGTTTTGTTATCTGAGAAAATTGCAAAAGCAAATATAGAAAGATTTGGTACAAAAGGCCGTGTACATTTTAATGTTGGCGGTTCTCAAGTAACAGAAGATGCGCTAAAACTTGTTAGAAATTACACTCATAAAAGCAGAATGTTCTCTTTCTATGGTGGTTTTCATGGCCGTACTTTAGCAGCAAGCTGCTTGACAGCAGGTTACAGATATAGAAAACCATTCGGACATTTTGCGGAAGAAGCTCATTTTGTTCCTTATCCATATTGTTACAGATGTCCTTATGGTAAGAAATGTGATTCATGTAATTATTATTGTGTTCAACAACTTAGACGAGAATTTGAAGATAATTGTGCCGGTTTATATGATCATTCTTCAAAAGAATGTTCGTTAGGTGCATTCTTTGTTGAGCCGGTTCAAGGTTCCGGCGGATATATTGTTCCTCCTAAGGGATATTTTAAAGAATTGAAGAAAGTTTTGGATGATTTTGGCGTTTTATTTGTAGACGATGAAATCCAAATGGGCTTCTATAGAACCGGTAAATTATGGGCAATAGAACATTATGGTGTTAAGCCTGACGTTATTACTTTTGGTAAATCTTTGACAAACGGTCTTAATCCTCTTGGCGGTATGTGGGCAAAAGAAGAATTAATCAGCCCTGAAGTATGGCCTAATGGAAGAACTCACTCTACTTTCTGTAACAATCCTATCGGTATGAGAGCAGGATATGAAGTTATGAGTACGTTTGAAGAAGATGATTTCGAAACAGAAGTTGCAAATAAAGGTAAATATTTCTTAGACGGATTAAAAGATTTGGAAAAACGTCATAAACGTATTGGTAATGTTGACGGTTTAGGTTTGGCTTTAAGAATTGAATGTGTAACTGAAGACGGTTATACTCCGGATCCTAAATTGCTTCATGATATTTTAGCTGAAGGTTTGAAGGGTGATTTAACTTATAATGGTAAAAAATGCGGTTTAATTCTTAATAAGGGCAGCCATTATAATAATACAATCACTTTGGTTCCTGCGGTTACAATATCTTATGCGGAAATAGATATGGCGCTTAGCCTGCTTGATCAGTTGTTTACGAGGTTGTCGTAGTGACACATAGTATAGACTTTGAGTTACTTCATACAGAAATTCAAGACAAACAAAATAAAAAAGCTGTTTTATTGTTTCACGGACTTACCGGAAGTCCTTTTGAAATGCGCAAATACGGCGATTTCTTATTCAAAAACGGATATGATGTTTTTTGTTATTCATTTCCGGGTCATGGGGATAGGATTAGTGAAATAGAAACAGTTACATGGCAAGACTGGTGCAATTTTGCTCAGGAAAAATATAATAAATTAAGAAATAATTATAATCAATTTTTTGTATCGGGTTTATGTCTTGGTGCCGCTATGGCGGTATATTTGGCAGAACATAATGATGATATAACAGGCGTTGTCGCTCTTTCTACAACATTATTTTTGGATGGTTTTTGTATTCCTTGGACAATATCTTTGCTTTCTTTTGCGCTTAGTACAATTACAAGATTTTACTATACTTTTCCGGAAGATGATTGTTTTGGTGTTAAAAACGAAAGAACAAGGAAAAGTTTGGCAAAAATTACTGCAAAAGCTGATATTGGAATGGATAATTATCCGTTGAATTGTGTGGATGGACTTTTAAAACTTTCTAAAAACGTTCGTCAAAATCTTAAAAAAGTTAATTGTCCGGTTTTGTGTATTCATTCAAAATATGATAACTTGTCCAGTCCAAAGAGCGCAAAAGTTGTTTTAAATGGGATTTCTTCAGAAATTAAGCAGTATATTGAACTTAATGACAGTTATCACATGGTTTTGTATGATAATGAAAAAGAATTTGTAATGAATACAGTTAATGAATTTTTAGGAAAATTAGTTTCTCCTATAAATGAAAAAGAGGTTGTATGCATATAATTCTTACATCGGCAATCATCATAAATATATTAGCTATAGTTGTGTTGTTGATAGGATTGTTTTATAATTTTGAACAGCCTAAAAATAAAGCTTTATACGGATATGTTATGGCGGGAAGTCTGCTTTTGTATATTTTTCTGTTAAGTTTGGTTGGAATATATGGTTTGGTTGTGGAGCATAATTTATATTTTGCATTATTATTTTTGTGTGTAATTTCGCCTTTCGTAATAGGAAAATTTGTAAAATATGAAACTTTAAAAAGATATACTGCTGCTCAAATAATGTGTTTTATTGTGAGTTTGGTTATTCTGTTATCATGAAGATAAAAGATATTAAAATTGAATTAGATAAAATAAAAAGGACAAAGTTTGGGATTTCAATTCCTGAGCTGCGCGAATTTGCAAGAAAAATTGCCAAAAGTTATTATAGTGATTTTATTCAAAATAAAGATTTTTCAACATTTGAATTAAAATTGTTGTATGCGTTTGTTTTGGGGTATGCAAAAGACGATATAAATGATTTGATAAGATATTTTGAGGATTTTATTCCTCAGGTGAATGATTGGGCAATTAATGATTCTTTATGTCAGAGTTTTAAAATTGCAAGAAAATATCCTGAAATTTTTTGGAATTTTATAATGAAATATAAAAATTCAAAAAAAGAATTTGAAAGCAGGGTTGTATCTGTTTGTTTGCTTTCTCATTATTTGAACGATAAGTATATAGATAAGGTTATAAAAGTATTAGATAAATTAAATACGGACGATTATTATTCTCAAATGGGTGTAGCTTGGGCATTTGCGACAATTATGGGCAAATATCCTCAAAAATGTTTGGATTATTTGCAATCTACAGATTGCCATTTGGATAAAACAACTTATAACAAGTCTTTACAAAAAATCAGAGAATCTTTAAAAATTTCTGACGACATAAAAAAACTCACAAAAACAATGGTAAAATAAAAGATGAAAAAAATTGTATGCTATGGAGATTCAAATACATTCGGATATAATCCTAAAGACGGTTCAAGATATGATGAAAAAATCCGCTGGACTTCAATTTTGCAGAAAAATTTAGGTTCGGAATATGAAATTATAAATGAAGGCATGTGTGATAGAACGGGATTTGTAATTAATCCGAAAGGGTCTTTATTTTCTGCTATAAAACATTTTCCGCAAATTATTGTTAAATATGATAGTATAGATAATTTGATTCTTTGGATAGGCACAAATGATTTGCAGTTTCAGTATGATATAAGTATAGATATAATTGAAAAAGGTTTGGAAAATTTTATTAAATTAGCAAAAACTCATGTTAAAAGAATAATTATTATTCCTCCTGTAATATTGAATAACAAAATATTAGAAGGTGCTTTTAGTTATCAATTTGATCAGACGAGTGTAGAAAAATCGAAAAAAGTCGGGAGAATATATAAAACACTTGCAGATATTTATCAATGTGATTATTTTGATGTTAATAAATTTGTAAAACCTTCTGACATTGATGGTTTACACTATGATGAATTCTCTCACAAAATTATCGCGGATAAATTAGCGCAATTGTTATTATGTTAGTGCGTTTTTTTCCACTCTTTAATTTGTTTTAATTTTGTTTTGTATTTGGTTTCCATACCTTGTTCGGTTGGCATATAATATTCTCTGCCTATAAGAGAATCCGGTAAACACTGCATACTTGTCATTTTTTCTTCATAATCGTGAGCATACTGATAGCCTTTACCGTAATTTAATTCTTTCATCAATTTTGTCGGGGCGTTTCTAATATGTAATGGTACAGGTTCTGTAATATGTTCTTTAGCATCGTGTTTTGCAAGCATATAAGCAACATCCATAGCATTTGATTTTGGCGCCATAGACATGTATATTACGGCTTCTGTAAGATGTACACTGCATTCCGGCATTCCTATAAAATGACACGCCTGATATGCTGCTACTGCAATTTCTAATGCGTGAGGATCTGCAAGTCCGATATCTTCTGAGGCAAATCTTGTTACTCGGCGTGCAATATACAAAGGGTCTTCTCCGGATTCTAACATTCTTGCCAACCAATATACAGCGGCATCCGGATCGGAATTTCTCATAGATTTATGCAGGGCAGAAATTATGTTATAATGTTCTTCCCCATTTTTATCGTATAGTAAAGATTTTTTTGAAATACATTGTTCTAATGTTTCTTTAGTAATGGTTATTTCTCCATTATTGTTAACATCACCGTTTAAAATAACCATTTCTAAAGTTGATAATGCGGTTCTTGCATCTCCATTTGCAAATTTTGCAATAATTTTTATAAATTCATCTTCTATATTTATTTTTTCTTTTCCAAATCCTCTTTCATCTGTTATGGCCCTTTTTAAAAGAGTAACCAAATCTTCTGTTTCAAGAGGTTTAAAAACAAAAACTTTGCAGCGCGAAAGTAATGCGGAATTTATTTCAAAAGATGGATTTTCGGTAGTTGCACCAATTAATATAATGCTTCCTTTTTCTACATAAGGTAGAAAAGCGTCTTGTTGGGCTTTATTAAAACGATGAATTTCATCAACAAAAACAATTGTTTTTTGTCCGAGTTTTCGGTTATTTTCTGCTTGTGCCATAACGGTTTTAATTTCTTTTATACCTGAGGTTACGGCAGAAAAATTTATAAATTCAGAATGAGTTTTATTGGCAATAATTTGCGCAAGTGTAGTTTTACCGATACCAGGATTTCCCCAAAATATGATAGATGAAATTTTGTCGTTTTCAATAAGTTTTCTTAGAATTTTACCTTCGCCGACTAAATGTTGTTGACCGACAAATTCATCTAAATTTCTTGGTCTTAAACGGGATGCTAAAGGTTGATTTGTATCGTCTTCAAAAAGTGATTTTTGTTCCATATCACAATCCATGTTTGCAGTTTTATTATAACTCTGAAAATTAGTTAAGTATAGTAAATTTGTTCTAAAAATTGATACTATTTTAACAAAATGATATATTTGCGTTATTTATGTGTTAGTATTTTAGGGAGAGTTGTTATGTTAAAAAAAATACTTATTACTTTTTTCATATTTTCTTTAATGTTTAATTTGAATGCATTTGCGAAAGGAAAAACTATGACAAGACAAGATATTGCCGATAAAAATTTAGAAACTTTATTTAATATTACAACTAAAAACAATAATGGTGCTGATAAAGATTTTATGGATATTTTGCAAAAATACATTTTTGGTGAAGTATTTACAATCGGTGTTTTGGATATAAAAACAAGGGAACTCTTGACAGTTACCAGTTTAACTGTTGTGCAGACACTGCCGCAATTAAAAGCACATATAAATGGGGCACTTAATGCAGGCAATACTCCGATTGAAATAAGAGAAACAATTTATCAATGCGCTCCGTTTATCGGTTTTCCAAAAACTTTAAATGCGATAGCTGTATTTAATGAAGTAATAAAAGAAAGAGGATTGGAAAAAGAATTAAAAAGCACAAAAACAACAAACGAAAATAATAGATACAAAAAAGGCTATGAAATACAAAACCCAATGTATGGTGATGAGATTGTACAAAATATGAAGGGTTTGCCTGATGATATGGGGGCTGATGCTGCAAGATTTTTAACAGAAGTTTGTTTTGGCGATTTTTATACAAGAGAAGGTTTAGACCTTAAAACAAGAGAACTTATGACAATAGCAATACTCACAACAACGGGTAATACAGGAGTTTTAAAAAGTCACATAAAAGGAAACCTTAAGGTCGGTAATTCCATAGAAACAATTACTGCAGCCATTATTCAAGTTATGCCTTATGTTGGTTTTCCAAATTCCTTTGCGGCATTAAAAACGGTTAAAGATGTAATGAATGAATTATAAATTTTAGTTGGGATAAAAATTTGAATATTTGACAATAGGAATCTTGTAAAAAATATTTTTACAGATTAAAAAACTATGATATAATACTCGTATGATAACTTTTATTTTAGGCATAATAATATTAATACTCGGCTACATTTTTTATTCAAAATATGTTGAAGGTGTTTTTTGTCCGCAAAATGATCCGACTCCGGCACACAAATATAAAGACGGAGTTGATTTTGTGCCAATGTCAAAAAATCGAAATTCTCTTATTCATCTTTTAAATATTGCAGGAATGGGACCCATTATCGGCGCAATTCAAGGTATTTTATTTGGCCCGATTGCTTTTATTCTCATTCCTTTGGGATGTGTTTTTGCAGGAGGAGTACATGATTATTTTGCAGGAATGCTCTCAATTAAAAATAAAGGCTCACAAATAACGGGATTAATTCACAAATATATTGGCAAAAAATTCTTTAAAATCTTTATGATTATCGTTTCAATAATGCTTTTATTATTGGCAACCGTTTTTGTTTATACGGCAGGAGATTTATTTGCTGAAAGATTTTTTGGTATTAGCGATTTTGCTATAACAAATCCGATTGTATTGTGTTCGTATATAGTAATTTTACTGTATTTCGTGTTTGCAACGCTTTTTCCTATAGATAAAATTATTGGTAAGTTTTATCCTGTGCTAGGTTTATTATTAATTTTGGGTACAGGGCTTATACTTGCGGGATTTTTTATTAAAGGAATAAATCTGGAAAACTTTTCTTTTTCAAATTATAATTTACACCCAAAAAATCTGCCTATTATCCCAATGTTTTTTATGACAGTGAGCTGCGGGTTATTATCAGGATTTCATTCTACTCAGGCAACAATAATTTCAAGAACGGTTGATAAAGAAGCAGACGGCAAGCAGATTTTTTACGGAATGATGTGTTTGGAATCTTTAATCGCATTAATATGGGCAGCTGCTGCTATGGATGTGTATAGTACAAATATTGTTCCTCAAAATATTGTGGGAACAGTCAATGTAGTGAATATTATTGCAAATAAGTTTGTGCCGTTTAATCTGGCTTTTGTAGTGACATTGGCAGTAATAATACTTCCTATAACATCAGGAGATACCGCATTAAGAGGGTTAAGAATTACAATTGCAGATGCTTTGAACCTTGAGCAGAAGAAAATTATTAACAGGCTTGTAATTGTTATTCCGATAGTTCTTTGTGTTTTGGCTGTTTTATTTTGGGCGAAAACACATGCAAACAGTTTTTCTATGATTTGGCGGTATTTTACTTTCTTTAATCAATTAATAGCAATACCTACATTATGTTGTGCGACGATATTCTTGGCAGTGAAAAAGAAAAATTATTTGATAACACTTTTACCTGCATTGTTTTATGTATTTATAACAATGTCTTTTATTTTTAGTGAAAAAATAGGATTTAATCTGCCGTTAAAATATGCAGAAATAATTGGTTTTATAATAACTGTTGTTACTCTTGTTTATCTTATGAAACATATAAGAAAGCAAATATAATTATTTAATAATAAACACTTATGGAAATTAATTCGTCTTGCTGTTTTTTTATCTTGATTTTTATATTTATTTTATAATAATTTATATAAAAATATTGAGGATATTATGCAAAATAATATATTACTGCCGGGTGATTCTGCAGGAAATTACGATGAAAAATGGACAAAAACCTTCGATCTGAAATTTTTAATTTTATGGTTAATTTTATTTGTTCTTTTATTGAGTTGGACTTTAATTTTTGACCCTAATTTGTTTGATGCAAGGGCATTTTTTTTGAGAGCAAGCATAAAACTTTTTATTATGATGATATTGGCACTTGCCGGCGGAATGTTGTGCCGGCACTATTGCAATACTGATGAAAAAGGTTATATTACAACTTCCAAAAACAGTTGGTTTAAAGTTAATTACACAAGAAAAATTCAGCACTTTTCCGCATATCTTGTTCCGTTGTTAAGCCCGCCTACTGCACCATTAGGCATACTTCCTCATCTTTGGGAATCTCTATTTGTACTTTTTATGTTTTTGGTTTTAATAAAACCTGTAAGAGAATTTTCAACATTTTTTATGTTGCAGTTTAATTCGTTAGATAGAATAGAAGACAGACCCAACACTCTTAAATGGATAGTTTTAGGTAATATGCTGCCGGGACTTTTGATTATAACCATATTTAAACAATTATTTGAGACATATTTGGATTTACCTTTGTTGGCTTCTGTAGTTGTTTTGACAGTTGCTATAGGAGATGGCTTGGCAGAACCTGTCGGAACATATTTTGGTAAGAAAAAATATGTTGTACCATCTTGGAATTTAAAAAATCGATATGTAAGATCTTATGCAGGAAGCGCGTGTGTTTATATTTCGGCTATAATATTTTTATTTTTATTTAAGCATCAATTTGCAAATCCTTTAGAATTTTGGTCAGCAATGATATTATTTCCACCCGTAATGACTTTATCTGAAGCATTTGCGCCACATTCAATGGATACTCCCGTAATGATGCTAATAGGATTTTCATTATTGTTTGGAATATGTGCAATATTTTAATAGTTAGCAGAGTGCAATTTTTTGCATCACTTTTTTTAATGTTGCAAAAACTGACACCTAACAAAAAGTTAGGTGTCAGTAAAATTTAATTAAATATTTTATTAGTATGTAAACTTATAAGTTTGTCCTTGCTTTTTAACAGTAAATTGCAGCGGTTGCGGATCTTCTTTAAATTTTAAACAAAGTATTCTCATAGAAGCATTTGGCTTTATGTCATAATTTTCAGGTAATGAATGAGAAAATCTTGTAGCTTCTTTAATAACCATTGCAAGTCTTACATTGTTTGCAACTGTAAAGCCTAAAGACAAACCTCCTGTTGCAATAGCTAGCGGAACACCCAAGTTATCTGCAACGTCTAATTTATCAAGATCTACAAATGTTGAAGTTGTAATATCTTTTAATGCCGCAAGTCTTTCAGAATATACTTTTTCTACTTTTATTGTAGAATTTGAATTGTTTTTAACAATGTATTCAAATGCATGAACATATTTATTTTCTTTATTTTTTAAACGATATTCATTGATTGTAACCGTAACATTAGCGTCTGCATTATAAAATTGTTCAGAATCAACACATGTTAAATCAATCGGATCATTATCTTCTGAATATGGAATAGCAGAAGTCTTTTCATTTCCTTTTGACAATTTATCATTTAATTTATTCATACCTTTTTTAAGTGGTTTTAAACCGTCAGGCAAAGTAAATAAACCGTCTAAGGCACCTGATCTTGCATAATCTATAAAATCAAACTTATATTCTTTATAAGCATCTTTATCCTCAAGTGTTTCATATCTGTAATTTTGACTTTTAAAGAAATCCGTAACGTCATTATTATCTTTGTCATATTTTGCGTCAGTTACAATATACACATCTGTATCATGTAATGCGGGATAAAATTTCATATAATAATGTTCATCATTGTATGTTGCATAGTATGCATTTCTTGTAAGTTTTTTTACCGCAACTTCTTTACTTAAGACGTTATCCACTACAGGGATTACAGATCTTATATTTTGATTTTTTATTCTGTATGCATGATAGTCTTTAATCATTCCTGCTGCATTTGCTGCTGTAGCAAAAAGTATAAGTACTGATAATACACAAAAACTTTTTAGTATTTTTTTCATATTAATCTTTCTCCTTTGCTATTAATTCAACATTTTCTTCATTTATGTTTTTTACATATAATTCATCGAGCAAGACACAAACTGCTGCAGCCATTGCAGGTCCGAAAAGGACTCCGATAAATCCGAAATATTTTCCGCCTAAAATCAGAGATAAGAAAATAATTGTCGGATGCAAGTCCATTAACTTACTGAACGCATAAGGTCTAACCAAATTATTTTCTACAAGTTGTGCTAAAACCATAATAATAAGTGTTGTAATAAGTACTTTAGCACCAAATTCATAAACACCTATTAAACAAATTACAATTGCGATAGCAGGTCCAACAACAGGAACTATGTCTAAAATGGCGGCTATGATTGCAATAGAAATTGCATAAGGGTTTTGCAGAATTAATAAACCGACCGCATTTACAACAAAAACGCTTAACACAGCCATTGTTTGAGCAAATACATATCCGCCCATTTTGGAAGATATATTGTCAATGATTTCTTCCGTTCTGTTTTTTATATTTGCCGGAAAATACTTCAAAATAGTTTTTTTAATATTATTTTTATCTTGCATAAAGAAAAATAGAAAAATTAAACCGGTTAAACAATAGGCAAAACTTGAGCCCATGCCCTTTATTAGTCCGGCAATATAATCTATTATTCCTTCAGTAGAATTTGCCATAGAGGCCGTAATTCCGTCAATATCTATTTTTGTTATGCCCATTGTTTGAAATAAGGCACTACCTTTAATAGCTTCATTTAAATTTTTTACATAATTAGGATATTCTTTAATTAATTCATTAATTTGGTATGCACCCAACATAAATATAAATGTCAGTAATAAACCTAATATGGCTAAAGCTCCAAATAACACAATGCATGTAGCAATCGGTCTTGGCATTTTCTTTTCTAATTTGTCAACAATAGGATTAAGAGAACATGCAAAAACTAATGAAATAAATAGCATAATTGCTATATCGACATTTGTGAACATAAAAAATAAAAAAAGTATAATAAAAAATCCAAAAAGAATTGTATTAATAGGAATTTCTTTATTAAACAATCGTATCATATTTCCCCCTATTTAAATTATATAATAACAATTTAATTATATACAAAATTTTATTATTGTTTAAATTATTAAATAAAAAATTACAATTTTTCATCTTGTTAATTTTGATTTTCAAAATCAAAAATCATAAGTGGTTTTAATCATATTGCATCATTATTGATTAAAATATATAATGAAATTAGTAAATAGTATTATAGGAGTCAAATTTTCTAATTTATGTATTACAAATTTACTAAATTTTTTAAAAACAGATCATTAGTATTTAAACTTAGTACCAGTATACTTTTGACAATTTTAATAGGTTCTTTTTCGTTAAGCGTTTTTATATCAAATTACTCTAAGCCATTACTAAAAGAACAAGTTATTTCAGAAGCCTATAAATTTTTAGGAGAAATAAATCATAATATCGCACAGGGTGCAGATATAGCAGAACAAACTCTTGTGAATACCGCAAGAATTTTAGAATTAAAAAATAATGTAACCAATAAGGATTTAGAAGTTTTGGCTCAAGCCGGTTTGGAATCAATAACAGAACAATATGGGCATTTTTATGAGTTTTTTATATATATTCCGCCTAAGTCCGGAGAGTTAGCGAATGGCATTTTTTATTATAGTTCTATAAAAAATGGCAAAATGCAGACTCTAAGTTGGAAGGATACAGGGTTCGCAAAAAATAGAGAATGGTTAAATTATGCTCTAAAGACAGGTGAAATTCATTGGACTGAACCTTATATGGCAGAAGATCAAAATGGAGAGAAAATATTATCATCAAGTGTTTCAATTCCATTTAAATTTAAAGGTAGCACCAAATGGGACGGTGTAATAGGAACGTCAGGAGATTTGGATGCAATGCGGGGTTGGCTTAATGATTATAAGTTTGAAGCGAATGGCAAGTACCTTTTAACTTCGGCTAAAGGTTTATATTTAATACATCCTGATAAGAATATTGAATTAAAAAAAACTATATCAGAACTTGCAAATGAAATTAATTCAAAGGAATTGAAACGTGTTGCACAACAGGTTAAAATCGGGAAAAAAGGTTTTGTAACTATGCCAAAATCTTCTGTTTATAAAGGAGAAGTTGTTTTTGTATATTCACCAATTCCCAAAACAAACTGGAGTTCATATTTGGTATATTCATCATCAAATTTCTATAAACCTGTTAAACATTTTCAGTTGATCTTGTTGTCAGTAACTATATTAGGGATTTTATTATTAATTGTATTTATAGATTGGATATGTAAATTTACAACCAATCCAATTGTTAAATTGTCACAAGTCGCGGAAAAATATGGTAAAGGGGAATTTGAAACAGAACTCCCGCCTGTAGAATCGAGTGATGAAGTTGGGGTCTTAACTCAAGCATTTTATACTATGAGGGATAATCTTTTAAATTTGTTAAAAATCCAAAAAGAAAATGCACGAGAAGAACAAAAAAGATCATCTGAATTGGAAATTGCTACAAAAATACAAGCATCAGTTTTGCCGGTTAATTTTCCGCAAACAAACAAATTTGATATATATGCATCCATGAAACCTGCTAAAGAAGTTGGAGGAGATTTTTACGATTTCTTTTTTATTGATGAAAATCATTTCGCATTTTTAATTGCGGATGTTTCCGGAAAAGGTATCCCTGCTGCATTATTTATGATGAATGCGAAATCTTTATTAAAAAGTAATTTATTAAGCGGTTATCCTTTAGAAATTGCCATTAATAAAACCAATAATGATCTTTGTATAACCAATAAGGCAGGAATGTTCTTAACTGCATTTATTGCGATATTAAATATTACAACAGGAGAGCTTGAATATGTTAATGCCGGTCATAATCCACCTGTCCTTAAATTGGATAATGAATTTGAATATTTAAAATCAAATGCAAATATAGTTTTATCTGCGATGGAAAATTATGAATACAAATCTGCAAAAATATTTTTGAAACCTGAAGATAGTATCTTAATATACACTGATGGAGTAACAGAAGCTCAAAATATAAAAGAAGAATTTTACGGAGAAGAACGACTTTTAAAAGTTTTAAATGGTAAAGCAAGAGAAGCAAAAAATACGAAAGAAATAATTGAAAATATAGAAAAGGATATTAGTGATTTTTCAAGTGGTGCAACGCAATTTGATGACATTACAATCCTTAACCTAAAATATTTATAATTATATCAACGTATCACCCAAATTTATCAAAAAAGTATCAGTATTCTTGAGAGTTAATTATCATAGAGTTTTGAAAAATCTCTCTCTTAATCGTATGTGCAAACTAAAACCTTATTTACTTAAAATATACTTTTGCGCATTTAAGTGAAATACTTTTTCTTTTTCTTCTTCGGTTAATTCTAAAGAATCCATAAATTTCATCATATCGGATAAATTTTCATAAGGATAATCTGAACCAAAAATAATGCTGTCTATACCAAGCGCCTTTTTCGTACATTCAAAAGCAAGTTTAGACATATTGCCGCTTGTTGTTACCACAACATTTTTATTTTTAAAATAATATGAAACCGGATGTTTCATTTTTACTTCATCATCTCTGATCCATTCAAAACGATTATCTACTCTATCTAATATAAACGGGAAGTATTCCCCCAAATGCCCAAGAATCATTCTTAAGTTAGTGAATTTATCGAATGTTCCGTTTAATATGAGTCTTAAAGATGTTTTCATAGCATCTAAGCCAAAACCAAGCCCCGGTGAAGAATATACGTATCCCATATCTTTCATATCTTTATCATCAGATGCTTGTGGGTGAACATAAAACGCGCAACCCAATTCCTCAGCTTTTGCAAGCAAAGGAAGATATTTTTCTTCATATAAATGTTCATTTTTATAATTAGAATGTGTGTGCCAATATTTGAAACCAAGCTCTTTTACACAGCGCTCAAGTTCTTTTATTGCCTCATCAACATAAGGAGTTGGTAAAACTGCTGCACCTAAGAAACGGCCGGGGTATTTTTTTATAATTTCAGCAACTGCATCATTAGATTTTTTTGCAAAATATATAGCTTCATCTTTCGGCAATTCTTCCAGCGCAGGAGAAGATGCCATAACGCCTGTATCAATGCCGTTTTTATCCATAACGGCAATTCTTTCTGCCCCAAAATTCATTAATTCATCAATAACCGGATGTTCATTCGTTATACCGTCAAAATGAGCAAAAACTTTATCTCTCACTTCCAGAATTTTAGTTTCCGGATAATATTTCATTGCATTATCTCGTGTGGAAAGATATTCCATCAATTCAGGCAAGTAATAGTGAAATTCGCAGTCAATTATTTTCATAAAATCTTATCCTATGATATTCTTTTCTATCATAATAAAATATTAATGTCTGATTGTAAAGTAATTACAATTTTGAAAAAAATATTGTAGATTTTGACAAACATCAAACAATTAATTATTATAATAAAATATTTAAAGGTATAATTAAAATAATAAATGGATTTATAAATAAACACTTTTAAAGGAAGTACAGAGGTAAATATAATATGAAGAAAAAGATTATAGCGTTAATTTTAATACTTTTAATAGCCGGTTTAGGTATATTTTTCTATAAAACAAACAAAAACGATACATCTAATGACCTCACCTTATATGGCAATATTGAAATTCGTCAAGTCGATTTAAGTTTTCTTGCAGGCGGTCAGGTTTCAAAACTATTAAAAGAAGAGGGTGATACCGTTAAAAAGGGAGAACTTATTGCGACATTGGATTCAAGAGATTATGAAGCCAACTACAATAAGGCAATAGCCGATGTTGAAAGAACACTTGCTCTTAAAAATGACGCATTGGAAAAATATAACAGAAATGAACCGTTAGGGAAAACAGGTGCGGTATCTGAACAAGATGTTGAAACATTATTCAACAATAAAAATAGGACTCAAGCTGAATATAAACTTGCCGAGGCTAATAAAACTTATGCTAAAAATCAACTTGATTACACAAAACTATATGCCCCCGAAGACGGTATAATTATGGTTCGTGTTGTCGAACCCGGAAGTAATGTTCAAAAGGGACAACCTGTTTATACAATGGCGAAAACTAATCCTGTTTGGGTTAGAGCCTATGTTAATGAAAAAGATTTAGGCAACATTAAATACGGGCAAGAGGTTAATGTATACACAGATACAGTAAATCCTCAAACAGGGGAAAAACGGGAATATAAAGGACAAATCGGATATATTTCACCTGTTGCGGAGTTTACGCCTAAAACGGTTCAATCAACAGATATAAGAACTGATTTGGTATACCGAATCAGAGTCTATATCTATGATATAGATGAGTTCCTAAGACAGGGTATGCCTGTAACAATAAAAGTGGACTTAAATTCAAAGGATAATCAAGACAATAATGCAGACGGTAACAATTAAGAATTTAACAAAGAAATTCGGCTCTACCGTTGCTATTGACAATCTGTCGTTAAATATCGAAAAAGGTAAAATTACAGGTTTAATTGGAGCTGACGGAGCAGGCAAAACCACACTTCTAAGAACAATAATCGGTTTATTGTTGCCAAATGATGGTGAAATAAATGTGCTTGGGTTTAACCCTGTTACAAAAAAAGATGAACTAAATTTGCATATTGGATATATGCCCCAAAAGTTTGGTTTATATGAAGATTTGACTGTTATTGAAAATTTAAGATTATATGCTGATCTTAAAAATGTTCCGCATGATTTCGATAAAATGCTTGAATTTACAACTCTTGCACCGTTTCAGGACAGGCTTGCAGGGGCATTATCAGGCGGAATGAAACAAAAACTGGGGCTTGCTTGTACGCTTCTTGGAAATCCTGAATTTTTACTTTTAGATGAACCCTCTGTCGGTGTTGACCCTATATCTCGCAGAGATTTAATGAAAATGGTTCGCGAAATGATAAACCCTGAAACAACGGTTTTGTGGTCAACAGCTTATTTAGATGAGGCTCACAGCTTTGATACGGCGGTTGTAATAGATAAAGGTAAGGTTATTTATGAAGGAAAACCGCATGATTTAGCACCTACGCCACAAGAGTTTGAAAACAAAGTAATTGACCTGATGGGCGGATATAACAAAGAAGAATCCTTAATTGCGAAAAATTATGAGTATAAAGAAATTACCCCATCCCAACCTTCCCCATCAGGGGAAGGAGTACAACCCAATTCCCGCCCCGGACGGGGAGGGGTAGGGAGGGGTGATATAACAGAAACTCTTTACTCGGTAGAGGCAGATAATTTAGAAAAAAGATATGGAAACTTTTATGCGGTAAAAAATAATACCTTCAAAATCAAAAAAGGTGAGATATTTGGGCTTTTAGGTCCAAACGGAGCCGGAAAATCAACATCATTTAAAATGATGTGCGGACTTGCTCGCCCGACAAGTGGTACTGCAAGAATTATGGGAATTGATATAAAGAAAAATCCCGAAAAAGCCAGAGCAAATTTAGGCTATATGGCGCAAAAATTCTCACTTTACGGAAGTTTGACAGTAAAAGAAAACTTAGACTTTTTTGCTCTTGCCTACGGAATCAGTATGTTAAAAAAAGAAGAAAAGGTTAATGAAGTTATTGATGTTTTTGGGTTGAGAGAATATGAATTCGAAAAGGCTGAAAATTTGCCTCTGGGCTTAAAACAAAGGCTTTCAATGGCGGCAGCATTAATTCATAATCCTCCTGTTT
>CAYVSD010000008.1:0-43860 GCA_964453315.1 uncultured Muribaculaceae bacterium
TTAAGTTCATACCTTTAATAATTTTTGCATTGAATACTTTTTGTTGGTTGTCTGTAACGATACTGTTAATCTTTGCAATTAACGTAGGTATTGTCATTGCTGCTACGACGCCGATGATTGCCAATGTAATTAATATTTCAGCTAACGTAAAGGCAGCCCTACGGGAACAACCCTCACCCTGACCCTCTCCCTTGGAGAGGGAAATGTTTTTCGCCTTACTTGGCTGAATTAAACTTTGTTTTTCGTGTTTCATAAATTCCTGCCTTTCTTTGTTTATATATAAATATTATACAATATATTCTATAGAATGCAACCTATAGAATAACTCTATTAAAAAATAAAATAAAAGAATGAACGGCAACGATGAGAAAATTCTTATACAAGACAAAAAAGACAAAATATTAAAAATTCTTGGCGAGATTATTTATCAGAAGCGAAAGGACATGAAAAAGGGTATTAATATTTTTTCTTACGAATATGACATCGGCAACGGATTATTATCAGGGCTTGAAAAAGGAAAAATTGATACAAAAATTACTACTTTATGGAAGCTTGCAAACGCTTTTGACTACAAGTGTTCGGATTTTGTCAAACTCATTGAAGAAAAATTACCGCAAGATTTTAATTTTTACACTTAGCTATTTTTTTTGTTTGTAGTATAATTTTTATAATCGGGAATTTTCGATATTAGGATATTATGAACGTTATAAGACTTGAGAAGGTAGATTCTACAAATATTTATGCCAAATCACATATAGATGAATTGTGTGACAAATCTGTTGTGCATGCCCTAAGACAAACAAACGGAAGAGGACGTTTTAATCGCAGCTGGGTGGATTTAGGCGAAGGAAATCTTTTCTTTTCAATTGTTTTAAAGCCCTCAAATGATTTTATTAAGGTATTGCCAAATATTACTCAATATGCATGCTTGATTTTATGCAGAATTTTAGAAAAATATGGCGTAAATTCTTTGATAAAGTGGCCAAATGATGTCATGATTGACGGCGAAAGAAAAATCTCCGGAATTTTGTCAGAAACTATCATTGAAAATGGGGTTATAAAAGCTTTAGTTGTCGGAATTGGTGTCAATTTGAATTCTGATATTACAGCTTTAAACAGCATAAAAGAAAGAATTGCAACGAGTTTGAATGTTGAAGTCGGTCATAATATCAATATGGACGTATTTTTAAATGAATTTTTGGAAGAATTTTTCTCAGGTTATGATGAATTTTTAAACAGCGGATTTGGTATTATAAAAGACGAATACGCTAAAAGAAGTTGTTTTTTGAATAAAGAATTGAATGTTCAAGTTTTAAACGAGGTTAAATCCGGATATACAAAAGATATTACGCAAGACGGAGAACTGATTTTAGAAACTGAGAATAATAAAGAATTAGTACTTACTATAGGAGATATATTATGAACAATTTAGGTGACGGATTAGCGTTACTGGCAATCGGAATGGGATTTGTTTTGTCATTTTTGGTTTTATTAATTTTTGGCATGCAATTGATGTCAAAAATAGTTCTTTGGCTGAACAAGTTATTTCCGGAAGCAGTAGAAGAAGTTAAATCAACGGTTAAAAAAGTTTCCTCAAACGTTGATGAAGCCATAGCGGTTGCAATTGCTGCTATTATGGTTAAAAGGGGATAGTTTTAAAACAATAATGAAAGGACAAATATATGAGTAAAAAACTTATTAAAGTAATGGATACGTCATTTCGTGACGGTTTCCAATCAGTTTACGGGGCAAGAGTATTTGTAGATGATTTTATTCCTGCCTTGCAATCTGCTGTTAAAGCAGGCTTAAAGCATTTTGAAGTTGCAGGTGGTGCAAGATTTCAGTCTCCGATTTTTTATTGCAACGAAAATGCTTTTGAAACAATGGACAAAATCAGAGCTGCAGTAGGACCTGATATTAACCTTCAATCTTTATCAAGAGGGGTTAACGTTGTAGGTCTAGATTCTCAGCCGAGAGATGTTATTGATTTGCACGCAAAAATGTTTGCAAAACACGGAGTTACAACTGTTCGTAACTTTGATGCTTTGAATGATGTAAATAATTTGTTGTATTCAAGTCAATGCATTAAAAAACACGGGCTTAAACATGAAGTTACAATTACAATGATGGAATTGCCTATCGGATGTAAAGGTGCTCATGATGTTGAATTTTATGAAAGAGTTTTGCGTTCTATTTTAGATGCAGGTATTGAGTTTGATTCTTTGGCATTTAAAGACGCTTCAGGAACTTCTGCACCTCGCAAAGTTTATGAAACGGTAAAAAGAACAAGAGAAATTTTAGGTGCGGACGCTGATATTCGTTTCCATTCACACGAAACGGCAGGAACAGGTTTGGCTGCATATTTGGCTGCTTTAGAAGGCGGTGCAAATTGTATCGACTTGTCAATGAAACCTGTTTCAGGCGGAACCGCTCAACCTGATATTGTTTCTATGTGGCACGCTCTAAAAGGAACAGATTACGATTTGGGTATTGATGTTGAAAAAATCTTAGAAACAGAAGAAATCTTTAAAGAATGTATGAAAGATTACTTCTTACCGCCTGAAGCGATGGCTGTAAACCCTATGATTATCCAATCACCTTTGCCTGGTGGAGCTTTAACAGCTAATACTCAAATGTTAAGAGATAACAATTTGATGGATAAATATCCTGAAGTTGTTGCTGCGATGAAAGAAGTTGTTGAAAAAGGCGGTTTCGGTACATCTGTTACCCCTGTTTCACAATTCTATTTCCAACAAGCATTTAACAATGTAATGTTTGGTAAATGGAAGAAAATCGCAGAAGGTTACGGCAAAATGGTTCTTGGATATTTCGGGAAAACTCCTTGTCAGCCTGACGAAGAAGTTATTAAGATTGCTCACGAGCAGCTTGGACTTGAACCAACAACAGAAACAGTTGTTGATTTGAATGATAAAGATCCGAATAAAGGTCTTGAAGTTGCTAAGAAAAGACTTGAAGAAGCAGGACTTCCTGTTAACGATGAAAACTTATTTATCTCAGCAGCTTGTAAGGAAAAAGGTATTTTATTCCTTCAAGGTAAAGGCACAATTGGTGTTCGTAAAAACGAAGCAAAATCCGAACCTAAAGTTTCAGGAAACGATACAAACGGTTATACGGTTACTGTTAACGGTAAAAAGTATGCTGTTGCGCTTGAAGGAGGTAAGGCTACTGTTAACGGAAAACTTTATGATTTTTCTGTTAAAGAAGGTATTGAAGCAAAAGCTACAAGCGGTGAAGGAACTCCGGTTAAGGCAGCATTACCGGGAAGCGTATTAAAAGTTCTTGTTTCAGAAGGAGATTCTATCGCAGAAGGTGACGTAATTGCTGTTGTAGAAGCTATGAAAATGGAAACAGAAATAAAGTCCCCTGTTGGTGGTACCGTAAAATCAGTAGAAATTGAAGCAGGCAACAAAGTCCAAACAGGACAAGTGTTGGTGACAATCGGTTAAGGAGGAGAATAAATGGATATTACAGAAGGTTTATACAATCTCTGGCAATCAACCGGTATTTATAATATGGTTTCCGCTCCGGATCCGAATATAGTCGGTGTTGCCGAACAATTTTTACACCAGTACGGACATCCGATAATGCTTGTTATTTGTTTGTTCTTGCTGTGGCTTGGAATTAAAAAACAATATGAACCGTTATTGTTGGTGCCGATTGCTTTTGGCGGAATTTTATCAAATATTCCGTTTTTGGATCCTTCAGAAGCAATCGCAGGACCTAACGGCTTTTTGGGAATTATTTTTGAATTCGGTATTCATAAAGGACTTTTCCCATTAATAATATTTATGGGCGTTGGTGCGATGACAGATTTCGGTCCGTTAATTGCAAACCCTAAAATGTCACTTTTAGGTGGCGCTGCTCAATTTGGTATTTTTGGCGCATTGTTAATGGCTTTGTGCTGTTTCGGTTTTACATTGGCTCAAGCCGGCGCTATTGGTATTATTGGCGGTGCTGACGGCCCTACTTCAATTTATGTTACTTCAAAGCTTGCTCCGGAATTGTTGGGAGCTATTGCGGTTGCAGCATATTCGTATATGGCGCTTGTACCTGTTATTCAACCTCCTATTATGAAATTGTTGACAACTGATAAAGAACGCAAAATCCAAATGGAACAATTAAGACCGGTTACAAAACGTGAAAAAATCGTTTTCCCTCTTGTTGTTTTATTTATGTGTATAATTTTCTTGCCGTCTGCTTGTCCTTTAGTTGGGGCGTTTACTTTCGGTAATTTATGCAGAGAATGCGGAGTTGTTGACAGATTGTCAGATACTATGCAAAATGCGTTAATTAATATTGTTACTATTTTCTTAGGTTTGACAGTTGGTTCGAAATTGTCTTCAGAACAATTTTTAACGGTACAGACATTATTTATTTTGGTTCTTGGAATTTTGGCATTTTCATTTGCAACAGCTGCAGGTGTTTTAATGGCAAAATTAATGAATTTATGCGAAGTTATTGTAGCAAAAATTCAGCATAGAGAACCTAAATTAATTAACCCGTTGATTGGTTCAGCAGGTGTTTCTGCTGTGCCTATGGCAGCAAGAGTATCTAATAAAGTAGGTTTGGAATATAATTCTCAAAACTATCTTTTAATGCACGCTATGGGACCGAATGTTTCAGGTGTAATCGGTTCTGCTGTCGCTGCAGGTATTTTGCTTGCGTTATGTAAGTAAATTAAATAAGAACTTTATTAAAAAGCCTCGTATTTTACGAGGCTTTTTGTCTAAAATACTTGGTTTACTTTGAACACATCATGTTCAATTTTTACATCTTCTGAAGTAGCATCAACTTTTGAACTTAAGAAAGGTTTTTCCCAAAATCGATAATCATCAAGCAATTTTTTTACCAAAACACTGAACGTATTTCTATTTTGAGGTGTAATTCTGTCGGCATTTTCAAGCAGTACTGCGGAATCTTTTCCTGTTATGCTGTTATGTGCAAGAATATATTCTTTCTGAATGTCACTCTTTCCAATGCGCCTTATGCTCATAGTTACTAAATGGTCGGGGTGATATTCATAAACGTATTTAAAAGTTTTAAAGTTGCTTTACTGTTCGCCATAAATGAGGATTTTATAAATTTATTAATTCTTTCATCTCCAACAATTATTTTTGCATGAAAAAACGGTGCAAATATTAAAGGTGCTGTGTTGACAATATTAGGTGGAGTAGAGTTATATTTAAGGTGATAAGTTAATAAGGCGATAGGGCGTTAAGCTCTGTAGGGTGCGTCGTTTGATGCACTTTTTTTATATTAAAAACTTTCCGTTTTCATAAATTAGAATATCATCGGCGTAGACTTTTGAATTTATTTTCATGTTTTTAATCATATCCCAATGCAGGCCTGAAACATTTTTTCCGCCTGTTTCAGGGTAGGATGCGCCAACTGCCATGTGGATTGCACCACCGATTTTTTCATCAAACAAAATGTTGCCTGTAACATCTTGGATTTCATTATTTGTTCCAAACGCAATTTCACCGATTCCTCGAGAGCCTTCGTCCATATTCAGCATAGCGTCAAGAAATTCTTGTCCGCTTGAAGCTGTCGCTTTTACCACTTGACCGTTTTCTATTTTTAAGTGGACATCGTGAGCGCTGTTGCCGCGGTAATTTTGCGGGAAATCAAAATATATTTCACCGTTTATTCCGTCTTCGACAGGGGATGTGAAAACTTCTCCGTCAGGATAGTTGTTTAATCCCGAGCAGCTAATCCATTTACGCCCTTCTACATTAAATGTTATATCTGTTTTTTCGCCAATAATATGTAATTTTTTGACATTATTAAGATAGTTTGCCCATTTGGTTTGAGCTTGGTCAAGTTCTTTTAATCTTGCTACAGGATTTTCTAAATCAAGATAGCAAGATTTGAATAAAAATTCCGAGTATTCGTCAAAAGACATTTTCGCTTCTTGAGCAAGAGCGTGGGTCGGAACATCTGCTATAACCCACTTTAAATCTCCTTTTGCAGAGCGATTAAGCATTATTTCTGATAGAGATTTTGTTGCTTTGCCTCGGCGTGACATTTTTTCAAGATCGGCTTTAGTCATTGCTTTTGTGTTTAGCGGTGCGCCGATTGATATGAATTTGTCAGCGGTTTCGTATTCAAGTTTTGTCATCGGGTCGATATAATCAAGTTGTTCATTTGATGCATATTTTATAAAGATTTCTTGCATATCTCCAAATCCTGTATGTACAACAGGGTTTGCACCTTTTTCTAAAACTCTTTTATATAATGCTCTTACCAAATCTTTTGCGTATATGGATTGTGCGCTTATGACAACTAAATCACCTTTTTGAATGTCGGTTGAATAGTCAGCAAGAACTTGTGCGTATTTATCCCAAATTGATTGCATAAATCTCTCCTTAATTTAATATACTATTTGAACGTGAACTTTTCTTGCACGGGCTTTATTATCAAAATCTATTAAAATAATTTGCTGCCATTGACCTAACTGTAAAACTCCGTCAATAAGCGGAACATGCAGCGAATTACCTATGATAGAAGCCCGAACATGTGAATATCCGTTGCCATCATGCCACATTTCATCGTGATGATAATTAGAGTTTACCGGCGCTATTCGTTCCATTGCTTCGGGTAAATCAACAAGTAAGCCGGGTTCAAATTCCATATTTGTTATTGAAACAGTACTTCCTTGAGCATAAACGTAAACTACGGCATTTTCCAGAACATGACTGTATACTACGTTTCTAATTTGAGGTGTAATGTCAATAATATCGGTATTACCCTTAGTATGCACCGTAAACGAATCTGTTAAAATTGTCATGATATCCCCGAATATTTATTTCATTAAGGTGATTTTACAAAAGAAAATTTTAAAAGTAAAGGATGTTTTATACTTTAATTATTATCAAATTTCGGGTATGGTTGTCTTCTATTGGTAATTGATATTCTAATATATCAATTATTTTTGCGTTGAATTTTTTAAGCGTGTTTTTGGCTTCTTCAATTTCTTCAGGTGCTTTTTTTGATTTAAAAGCTATAAAATATCCGTCTTGTTTTACTTTTGGTAGTGCATAGTTACAAATTTTATCCAGCGATGCTACTGCGCGCGCGGTTACTATATCGTATTCCCCTTTGATGTTTTCAACTCTGTCACATACTGTAGTCAGATTGTTTATTCCAAGAGTATTTTTGATAGAATCAATAGCACGAATTTTTTTTGAGATACTGTCAAGCGCGGTTACTTCTATTTCAGGGTGTGCTATGGCGACAGGAACAGAAGGAAACCCTCCGCCTGTTCCTATATCAAGCATTGTTTTCGGAATAAGATATTTTTCGAAAAATATATTGAGTGAAAGGGAATCATAAATGTGTTTTTCCCATAGGAATTTTTCATCATTTTTCGAGATAAGGTTAACTTTTGCATTTTCGCGTAGAAAAGCCTGAATATAATCAGTAAAGAATTTTTTATCCATTATATTTTTCCCTTAAATCTAAAAATTCTTCTTCTATCATATATTTTTTAATATTTTCCATTTTAGAATTAATGCTTTCTGCGTTTGATTTGTTGAAAGAACTTTTGTCAATTTCGCGCGCTTCTTTGAAGTATTTATATGCAAGTTCGTAATTTTTTCTTACGAAATAATAATTCCCGATTTCAAGGCAAGAATCTGCTATATAATAAGGTTCTTTTAATTCTTTAGCGTATTGATATGCCTTTTCAAGCCATTCGATAGATTTTTGCTCATCTTTAGATGAATATATTTCAGCCAGATTTCTGGCTGAAATATATAGCCCGTTGTAATTTTTTGTATCGGTATCTATTTTTATACTTTCTTCATAATATTTCTCTGCAACGTGCTGCGCTCCTGCATTATCATATATTTCTGCAAGATTTGATAAAGATGCTGATAAATAAGGATTCTTTTCAGGGTTAGAGTCTAAGTCCATACATTTTTTATAATATATTGCCGCGGTTTTTGTTTCGCCTGTTTCATCGCTTGCTACTGCGAAGTTGTAATATAATTCGGAAATTACTGGTTTTGATACGCTGTAATCAACTAAATTGAGGGCTTGTTTGTATAATACATATGCGTTAACTTGATTGTTTAATTTCCCTAATGCGAGATTTATTTTTATTTGAAGCTCGTTTGGAAGAGTTCTATCTTTTTTGAGCTCTTTAAGTATAAATTCGGCATTTTTGTTTTTGTAAACAAGGTAGTAAATATTTGCAATTCCAAGCTTTATTTCAGCTACTTTCAGCTTGTTGCCGGCATTGTAATAAAAATCTTGAGCTTGTGTATAGTATTCAAGTGTTTCATACCAACGGGAAATATTTTTATAATTTTGCGCAAGGCTTACGTATATTGTCGGTAAAAATGTTAAAAAGTCTTCGTCATTTTTCTTGGTTAATGCATTTTGATAGAGCATTATTGCATTTTTATAATTAAATTTTGCTTCTTCTTCTCTTGCAAGATTTATAAGTTTTACAACCCCTAAACCGGGCGTAATTTGTTTGAGTTCTATAGTTTTATCTTTTTCGTTAATGAAATTTTCTATAGAAGAAGCTATATCATTTAATAATGATTCATTTTCCTCGGAAGTTTTTGGTTTTTGTTCTTCCGGTTCTTTTACTTTAATTTCTTCCGAAATTTCAGCCGCTTCAATTTTTCTTGTTTCTGTTGTTGTGTTTGGTTGAGGGGTGAATTTTTTTGGTAAGAATAGTGAATGATATTCTACTTCACTTCTCATTGTTTGGCGTGAAAGTTTGATATCTCTTTCTAAAGGTTTTGTCGGAATTTGAGTTTTATATAAATCTATGCAGGTGCGGTGTAATTTTTGTGTAACGTTATCAGGAATTTGACGTTCAATTACCTCCCGCAGTGCTTCATCAAGAAATAAACTTTCTCCGGATGTTTTTAATATGGAATTATCTGTAAAAAATTTAATTCGCTCTTCATTATATAAGTTTAAAGTTTTTAAAATGTTTTTATGTACAGGGATTCTCATCATAGCAAGCAATCTGAACAGATGCGTGCTTATAGGATCTATTAGAGAAATAACTTCTCTGATTAGAAAATCAGGAAAAGCAATAAGGCTTTTGGAAAAACATTCTAAAAATTCGGTTATATTATAACCACGTAATTTCATTATTTTTACGGAAAGCTTAATGTTTTCATAATAGCCTTTAGTTTGTTTATAAAGTTCGTTAGAAAGTACACCAATTTGTTTTATATCATTAGATTTTAAATATTTTTCAAAATTTTCTTTTGATAAGGCAAGTAAAGTTGTAGTATTAAAATCAACGTTATAAAACTCTTCCGGTAAAAATTTTTGAGCAATTATTATTATTTTAACATTAGGGTATTCACTCAAGTGCTTTATAAAGTTTGAAATCCCTATTTTGTTAGCTTTTAGTACAGTTTCAAAAGAAGAAATTGTGATTAAAACAGGGGATGCAATATGGTCAAAATATGAATTAATTTTTTGTGTAAAATTATCAACTTTTGTTTTAGGCGGCATTATTTTGCCGGCTTTTGCGTATTTTCTGAAAATCTCAAAAAATCCAAGCAGCATATCGTCTAAAATAGTTGTTTCAAAGCATCTGTATTTGATTTGTAATACTTGAGATTCAAGATTTGAAGATATAAAATCACAGATCAATGATTTCCCTGTTCCTTTGAAGCCGCTTATTAACATTAGTTTGCTGTCGCTTTGTAAAAAATTGCAAATTTCGTTAATTTGTTTTTCATTGTTTTCTAAGACAACAGGTTCATACGGACAATCTTTTGGAATGTCTTTGAGTTTTATTGGTTCTTTAATAAAATCGTATCTCATTATCCGTTTACTCTGTTTCTTCCGTTTTCTTTTGCATTATACAATCTTTTATCTGCAGATGCTATAATTTCTTCTGCGCTCATTCCGTCTATTTCTCCAAACGTTGAAACTCCCAAGCTGATTGTCACGTTGCTTTCTCGGTTGTTTGTTAATTTTAATTTTTTGCTTGCGATGATATCGCATAATTTTTGTGCAATTTTTATTGCTTCTTCATTTTTGGTGTTTGGAAGAATAATACTTATTTCTTCTCCGCCGTATCTGCAAACGATATCTGTGGCGCGAACATTACGTTTTAGAGTGGATGAAATTTGTTTTAATACGGCATCTCCGGATTGGTGTCCGTAGTTATCGTTAAATTTTTTAAAATAATCAATATCTAAAATTATTAATGAGAATGCCGAATTATATCTTTTTGCGTGTTCGATGGCCAGTCGTAATTGTTCTTGGAAATATCTGTGATTAAATAATTCTGTTAAACCGTCTGTAGTTGCCAGTTTGTATTGTTTGTCAAAATCTTTGGATTTTATAAGATATTTTATTATTACGGCAATTATTAATGTGATAATTCCGAGTGTAAGCGGGGAAACAATTTCAACCCACAGATTTGCTCTTGCCATAAGTTCGTAAGCTGTAAAAATATATATTCCGTAGAACGCCAAAATTATTCCTAATGCTGCAGGCATTGAAGATAATAGTGAAACTATTAATGCCGTTATAATAATTATTATTCCGTTAATAATAATGTTAGCGGCAAAATTTGTTTTTTGAATAATGTTTCCGTCAAGCAAATTGTTTACGTATGTCGCCTGAACTTCGACTCCCGGAAATATTTTTGCGCTAGGTACTGTTTTTATATCAAAAAGACTTGAGGCTGTTGCGCCAATATATATAATTTTGTTTTTAAAATCGTAATCGAGTTTTTTGCCGGAATTCATAGCGTTAATAATTTTATACATAGGAATATTGTCAAAAGTTTGGGCTTCGCCATACCAATTAAGAATTACGCTTGCGTCGCTGTCCACGTATACGGATTTGTTGTTTGGCAATAAAATGTGATTATTTTTTATTTCAAAATCGGTTTGATTTTGGGCGTTCATTGCACCCAAAGCCACTTTCAAACCTAATTGAGGGTAGTATTTGCCTTTATATTTTAAGAATAAAGGCATTTTGCGCAAAACTCCGTCATCAGAGCGTACAACGTTTATCATACCGATATTTGAAGTTGAATTCATAATATCTTCGATGATTGTGCGGCAATTTGTGTATTCTATAGGATTAAAATCACCTATAACATTTATATTTAAGTCGTTTGGAAGTTCTTGAGCGATGCGCAAATCTTCTTCTTGATTGTCAAGATTCATTGCCGTGTAAATATTTTTATATTTTTTGAATTTGTCAGCTAATAGTTTATCTGCATTGTTATTGCTTTTTAAAGATTTCACAAACATTAAATCAAACGCAATACTTTTGGGGTTTTGCGCCTCAAGAAAGTCGATTATATTTGCATAAACATCTCTTTTTAGAGGCCATTCTCCGTATTTGTCTAAAATATATTCATAACTTGCATCATCAATTGCGACAATTACAACAGGTTTGTTGTTTTGATTTAATGTCGAGGATGCTTTTTTATGGGCAATCGTATTTTGTCGGATATCAAAAGTTTTATTTTCCGCAAATTCTGTAAAAGCGCTGTAACTTCCGCTTTTTACAGTATAAAATCCGATAGTAATCAGTATAATAATTATTATTGAATAAAAGATTTTTTTTAACATTAGACACTTAAATTATAATCCTTCGGGCTTATATTGGCAAGGACATTTTTTGCAATAAATTTCTGTTCAAGAACTTTGTTATTCAGTTTTAAAATTTCCGTTGATAATGATAATTCATCGGGGTGTTTCAAATAACGTAATAGACATTGTTCGTTTAAATTCATTTTTTATCCGTTCCTATATATCGTGAAAGACATAAAATATTATGTCAAATTTGAATAAAAATTAAATCAACTTTTTAAATAATTTTGTATGCCTAATCTCCTCTGATTATATGAAAAATGATAAAGATTAACATATGTTTTTTTCTTGACATTTTTCATATTTTTGAGATGATTATCATATCCTATCATTGGGATAATTGTGTAAATAAAATTGTTAGAAAAAATATAGGAGTATGGAATGGATAAGAAGAAGTTATTATTGGCGACGTTATTGGCATCTACGTTGGTGGGTGGTACTGGAATTGCATCGGCGGATGATGGATATGATTTGAATAACAGTACTATAGCTCTTGAAGCTGACAAAGTTATTACAAATACTATAGATTTAGGTTCTAATCGAAAAACAACTATTCGAAATCAAGGTACATCAAGCATTAGTTCCGGTAATTATACATTAACTGCAAACGCTAGTGGTGCAACAGGACGTAATGTTATTGTAGAAAATTCTACAGCAAATTCTAATTTTACGTTTACCGGTAATTTGATTGCGAATGCGATAAGCACTGGTAATGCGGATGCTAGAGCAATACGTATGGGAGCAACTAATTCAAACAATTTATTTAACGGTTCAATAGAAATTGATACTTCTGCTTCCGGTAAGGATAGTTTGGGTATTCAGGCATGGAATGGATCTGAGACAACCTTTTCGGGAGAATTAATTGATGTGTCATCTGTTGGGACAGGTTCAGCTGGATATACTCGTGCAATACAGGTTTATGATGCAGCTGGGGCAAAAGTTACTTTGTCATCAAATGAAATTAATTTATCTGCTGAAGGTGGTTACGCAGCGGAGGGTATTTATGCTCATAGAGGAAAAGTTTATGTTAATGGCGATGCGAATATTACTGCCCAAAATGGTTCAAATAATACCAGAGGCATTGATGTTCCAAGTGACGGAGGATCAACTGATGCAACGTATAATGCCGGTGTATATTTAAATGGTGATAATATAAATATTACATCTTTATCAGAAAATGATAATGTTTTAGGTATATTATCCAGTGGTACTTATTCAACTGTAGAATCTAATTCAAACAATTTAAATATTACAGCCAAATCTGATTCTGGTGTAGCGCAGGGACTTGTTTCTCAATACGGGGGTAAAATAAATTTGACAGAAGGAACTAATACAACTGTCAATGTGGAAGCTGCGACTGGGGCTTATGGAGTTTCAAGTCAATACGCCTATAATTATCCAGGACACTTTACTTCTCATAGTAATCTAACTGTTAATGCAACAGGTGTTGATTCTGCTTATGGTGTTTTGGTTTACAAAGACTCTTCATTTGTTGCTGATCAGTTGAATGCAACAGGTACAGCGACTGGTGAATACGGAGCCGGTTATGGTGTCAATATAGTGGACTCAAAAGATGTTACAATTGGTTCATCAGGCAAAAACTCTTCCTTAATAGGAGCTGCTGGTGAATACGGTGAAGCAATAGGTCTTAATATACTAGATAGCGATGGAGAATCTGCATCTGCAACATTAAGAGGTACAATGGCTGTTGAAGGTTCAACATACGGTATTTACAATGAAGGGTCTTTAACAAATGAAGCTGATTTAACGGTTACAGGCACGATGCTCACCCGTGGAACTTTTACAAATAATGCAAATTTAACCATATCGAATGAAATTGACAGCGCAATTTGGAATGAAGGAACTATCACCTCCGGTGATAACGCTCAATACATTTTGACAAACAACTCTGCGGAATTCGGCGGTGCATTTTATAATTCAGATGGTGCAACAGCAACAATAAACGGCGGCACATTTGAAGGCAACACTGCAACAGCGCAAGGTGGTGCGATTTATAATAAAGGTGATTTAACTATACAAGATAGTTCGTTTGAAAATAACAGTACAAAAAATGGTGGAGCCATTGTAAATGAAGGCTCTCTTAGCATTGATAATTCGCAATTTATTGGTAATACAATAACAGGAAGCACTTATGGTGGTGTTATTTGGAATAAGGGTACACAAGATTCTTCTATTTCAAATTCTATATTCTCAGGTAACTATACAGCAAAAAACAATTCGTCACCTGGAGGTTATGGAGGTGTTATTTATAATGCCTCAACAGGTAAATTGACATTAGATAATAATACATTTTCAGGTAATGGTAAGATTGTTGATGAAGAAGGTAATGTAACTGTTAAGACAAGCCAAGGTGGTGTAATTTATAATAATTCAGGTTCTTTAGATGTTATTAGTTCTGTTATTACTGGAAATACAGCTAATAAAGGAGGTGCAATATACCAAAACGGCGGTACAGTGAGTATTAACGGTGGTTCTGTAGCTGAGAATATAGCTAAAAGTGGCGGAGCAATATACGCATATAATGCCGCTTCTGTGACAAATATTGATGGTACAACCTTTAAAGATAATATTTCTACTGATGGGCAAGGTGGTGCAATAAGAGTAGAAAAAGGATCTTTTGAGATAAAAAATGCAACTATAGATGGTAATATTGGTTTAAATGAAAATGCTGCAAATTATATTGTAGAAAAAATAGAACACTCTGAAAACTGGCATACCATACCGGCAGAAACTGTTACAGCCGGTAGTGGCGGTGCTATATATAACAGTGCTAGCGGAAAAACTTCTTCAATAACAGGCGGAACTATATCAAACAATATTTCTAAAGATGGTGGTGGTATATATAATACAAAAGGGACAATTGAAATTGATGGTACAACATTTGAAGGCAATTCGGCATTGAACAATGGTGGTGCTGTTGCAAATATAAATATTAGCACAACAAAGACTACAGCTGTAACAAGCATTAAAAATACAACATTTGCTAATAATGTTGCTACAGGTCTTGGAGGTGCAATATACAATGGTTCACAAACTCTAATTCTTGATGGCTCAAATAAATTCAGCGGTAATAAATCTAATGTAACCTATGATGAAAGTGGCAATATTTTATCATCGGTCGATAATGATATATACAACAATGGCGGTATTATTAATATCATTTCAGAAGCAGGTGAAACAAATACTTTTAAAGGCGGTATAGCAGGTAATAATCAAGCTGCTAAATTGAATATTAATGGTGCCGGTACAGTTGATATGCAAGGTAATTTGACCAATCACACTGTTAAAGTAAATGCAGGTGAACTTCATCTGACAACAACTGCTACTAACGGTTCAAATCTTGCTGGCTCTGCCGTTACAGTAAATAGTGGTGCTGTTATTAACACTATTGATAATGTAATCAATGATTATTCATCAGCGATTACTTTGGCAGACGGAGCGTATATTAAACTTGATACAAGTTTGGCAACTCCAAGCGCTGATACATATACAATTACATCAGGTGACAGTGTAACAATTAATGAAATCAAAGTTTTGACAGATACTGAAAATGCAAGTGAAACAGTTAGTATTGCAACAGCAGGTAATGTTTCAATTGATGGGAATGTAAAAGCTTATACAACAAACTCTAAGTACAATGTTACAGGTAATATAGCAGATGACGGTACAATAACATTAACAAAAGACGGACAAGGTGGTTTGAGACCTGCAGCTAACGAAACAGGTGAAGCTCCTACAACGCGTGACAATGTTACTTATACTCTCACAGGTGTTGATACTACAACAAATGGTGGTGAGGCAATTATTACAAATGCGGATATGACAATTCAAGGTGCAGGCGACTCTGACGATAAGAAAGTTACTTTGTACGATGATTTGGTAGTTGGAGCTTCTGACACCGATAATTCAACATTAACAATCAACGAAGCTAAATTTGAACAAGGTTCAACATCAGCAGTGATTGCTAATAATGCAGGTGCTACATTAACAATTAAAGATTCATTAATCGGTGCAGCTATTGATAACAAAGGTTCTTCTATTATTATCGATTCAACAGTTGGTTTGATTACTAACTCCGGCACAATGGTTGCAGATCCTGTTATTCACACAGACAGATTAGTTAACACAGGTACTTATGCAGGTGCAGGTGACGTATTTAATAATCTTGGTTCTTCAAGTGTTAATGGCGGAGCTATAAACAACTCAGGTATATTAACTCTTACAAAAGAAGATGATACAAATGTTCCAACGTTTACTGGCAACACAGCAGCTTATGGTGGTGCAATATTCAACTCAAAAGTTAAAGTCGGTGATGATATCGTAGTTAATGTTTCAGATGCTGTGTTTACTAAAAATAATGCAACTGCTAACGGTGGAGCTATTTATAATTCGGGTGCGATGTCTATTACCGGTACAACATTTGGTGATGGTACAGACGCAAATAAAAATACTGCGAAAAATGGTGGTGCCATTTATAATGCTAGTACTGGAACGGTTAATATAGCAGACACTACTTTCAATGCAAACGGTGCAGTTCAAGTAGGAGGTTCCGGTGGATATGGTGGTGCAATTGAAAATGAAGGAACATTGAATATTGATGGTTCAACATTCAAGAGTAACACTGCCGCAACAGTAGCAGGAGCTATAGATAATTATGCAGGTACTGTAACAATTACTAATTCAACTTTTGGCGGTTCTGCTACAGGTGAGGGTAACAGTGCGTCCCATGGTGGTGCAATTCAAAGTGAAGGCGGTACGTTATCAATATCCAATAATTCATCATTTTTATCTAACACAGCAATAGGTCAAGGCGGCGCTATCAGAGGAGTTAATACAACGATAACTCTTAATGATGTAGATTTTTCCGGTAATACTGTAACCGGTACAAGTGGTTATGGTGGTGCGATATATGCAAATAGTGGAACAACTCTTGGAATAAGCAATGGTTCAACATTTACAGCTAACAGTGCTACTCAATATGGAGGTGCTATCTATTCTGTTGGAAATACAACAATAGAAGATTCTATATTTGGAGCTACAAGTCAGGGTAATAGTGCGGCATCTGGTGGTGCGGTTTATTATGCAGGTGGTACGGCTACTATTAATAATTCTCAATTCGTAGCTAACTCTGCTACATCATTTGGTGGTGCAATTGCCTCTGGAACAGGTGTTAATGGTTTAACAATAGATGGTTCTACATTTACAAGCAATACAGCTAATTCGGGTGGTGCAGTTGCAACATTTGGTAATGCCAATATTCTTGGTTCAACATTTACATCAAACAGTGCAACATCAACTGAAACAAGTGCTGGTGGTGGTGCCGTATTTGTTGGTGGGGAGTCTAACTTAAATGTTATAAATTCTAAGTTTGCAAGTAATAATTCTGCTGGCAATGGTGGTGCGATTGCTACACGTACAAAAGCGCAGTCAGGTGGTGATACCCCGAAATCATCTCTTTATATAACAGGTGACGGAACTGCAGATACTGAATTTAACGGTAACACAGCTGGTACAAATGGTGGTGCTATTTGGACAGAAGTTAAGACAGTTGTTGCAAACACTAACTTTACAAACAACACAGCTACAAGCGGTAATGGTGGTGCTATTTCTCACACCGCAACTGATAGTAATAGATTCTTAGAAATTATTGCTGATGAAACTAATGTTACATTTAGCGGAAATACTGCAAACGGTTCAGCAAATGATATCTACAATACAGGCAGATTAGACCTTATTGCAACAGGTGATACTGATACAATTACATTTAATGGTGGTATTACAGGCGATGGCGATATTAATATCAACAAGCTTGGTACTGATAATAATGTATATAAAGTATTGAACGGTACTGATATTGAGGACAAAACAATTTCTACGGCTGCAGGTAATGTAGTTTTCAATGCTGATGTTAATGCAAATAACTTGAATGTTGCAGACGGTACATTAACTAATGCTGCTGAATTAACAGTAAATGATACATTTACAAATGATGGGACTGTTGAAAATGGTACAACTTTAGGTACGTTAAATGTTAAAGACGGTGTAAATAACGGTTCTATAACTCAAGGTACTGTTAATATTGCAGAAGGTAATACAGGATTTGATAACAATGATACAATGACTGTTAAAACTTCGTTGAAGAATACAGGTATATTTAATAATAATGCGGATGTTATTGTAGAAAATACAACTAATAATGCGAACTTGAATAATACAGGTACACTTAACAGTACGGCAGATTCAGTAATTACCGCTGATACTTTGACAAATACCGGTATAATGAATTTGACAAAATCTCAAGTTGCGGTTATTTACCAAGCAGACGATATTGAAGGAACAATCAATGTTTTAGGTTCAGATCCTGCAAATGACGTTACAGATTTTTCTATAACAGGTGATAAACCAAATTTCGCAGGTAATCTGAATGTCGGAAATGAAGCTAATAAAGCTACATTAAATCTTAATGCAGGTAATGTTGTCGAAGATGCAATTGTAAATGTTGCAAGTGGTAGTGTATTGAATGTAGATGATTCAAGTAGTACGGGAACTGCATCTGTTGTATTGAATTCAGATGATACTTTTGCTGGTGATGTAAAACTTGCAAGTGGCGATGTAACAATGAAGGATGTAAATTACACTACAGGTGATACTTCAACAACAGTAGGTGGTTCTCAACCTTATTATGAACAAACAGGTGGTAATTTGAATCTTGAAAATGCATCATTGACTATGGCTGATGCGTCAAAAATTAGCGGTGGTGATATGCATGTTGATTCAACATCTCATTATACAAGTCAATCCGGTACATTTAACGTAGGTACTTTACAAAACTCCGGTACTGTTCATTCAATTAATGGCGGATACGAAAATCATGCATTTGATAATCTTGTTGTTGGGCATCTGACAAATGGTGATAAACAAGGTGATTTCACTATCGACTTGTATGCAAGAAGTAATGGTAACAAACAATATGATCAATTTGGTAAAGATTCTACGGTAATTAGTGCTGCTGATCCTTCAAAACAAGGTACAGCTCATATCGCAGACTTTACTTTAAATGGTGATTTGTTCGGGTATGATGCTCCAATTGATAAGAGTATAAAACTTGATAATTTGTTTAAAGGTTCTGTTCAAGCAGGTCATGATATTACTTTTAGTGCTACGGATAAAGAAATTTATACTCCAATCGGTTGGTATAAATTAAATAGTACTGGTGGCGGTAATTATTCATTTGATATATCAAGATATAGCGATCAAGCGTTTAGAGGTCAAGTATCCAAAATTGCTCAATATCAAAACCAATTGGCAATTGATGATATGATCTTCAATCATACAATGCTTGATCAAGGATTTAAAGGTAATGATTACATTACTTCTAATCCGAATAGATATGCTTCGGCAAATGATATGTATGCGCCATATCAATATTCAAGAAAAGAGGGTGGTTTATGGGTAAAAACATACGCTAACTTCGAAAGATTGAATATGAATCATGGTTTAGATGTAGGTAATAATGCTTACGGAACTATCATTGGTGCTGATTTTGGTCTTAAACAATTGAGAAACGGATGGCAATTTATGCCGACAGCTTATGTTGGTTATAATGGTGCTCACCAATATTGGAGCGGCACAGGTGCTTATCAAAACGGTGCTCAAGCAGGTTTCTTAGGAACTTGGTATAAGAAAGACTTTATGATTGGTGCTTTGGCTTATGGCGGTTTCTATGGTAATGAAATGAGTACTCCAAGAGGAAATGACAGTACATTCAATTACTTTGCCGGTGGTGCTACTAAGGCTGCCTATAATTGGAGATTCCATAAAGATTGGTCATTACAGCCAAACTTGTTACTTGCTTATAACTTCTTTGGTCAAGAAAATTGGCATACTGATTTTGGTCAAATGGGTATGATGGCAGGTATGTTGCACGGTATCAATATTGCTCCTGGTTTGAACCTCATCTGGGAAAAAGAAACCTTCAGTATATATGCGACAATACAGTATATGTATAATATTAATCAATCTGTTGGCGGTCGAGCAGGTAATGATGTTTATTTACCACGTGTAAGTATGGATAGAGGTTACTTGCAATACGGTTTGGGTATTAATAAGAAATTCTCAGACAGATTCTCAGGTTACTTCCAAACAGTAATCAGAAACGTTGGAAGAAACGGTGTAGGCTTGCAATTAGGCTTCAACTGGTTATTTGGTAAAGGCGGTAGCTCAAAAGAATCATCGAAGAGTACTATTAAAAATAGTAAAAAGGTAATTAAAAGTAATGTGACTTCTGAAGTTACAACTCCTAAAAAAGTTGTAATAAAGAGTTTATAGTCAGATTATTTAGAAAAGGAGAAATAATGGCAGAGTATTTAGTATTAGCAGAAAATGTTATATTTAAAAACAATAAGTTAAGTTGTATAAATGTATATGACAGATTAACAACGATTGCAATGCCGGCAGAGTTTGTTTTTGATATGGCAATTTTGTGCGGACCTAACTGGAAAGTTGGCGAACATAAATTAAATATCAAGGCAAAAGGAAGTAACGGTAAAGAAGTTTCTGTTTGCGAACTTACTGTTAATATTCCGAATGAAGATTTTGTGTATAACGCGTATGCAAATGATCTTAAAATTGTTATGGATTATAGCGTAGAAAGCTTAACAATCATTGTTGAGGATAACGGTAAGGAGATCATTTCAAGAAAATATCCGGTTGTTTCTGTTTTAGTTCCTCAAAAGGCTGACGAGGCTCAAAAGGATAAATCAAAAGATAAAAAGAAAAAATAATCTTAATTAGTGAAAATAAAAAGGCGGCTGCAAAATCAGCCGCCTCTTTAAATATAAAAATATTATTTTTTAACAACAAAGTTTCCGTGTTCAAGTTCTTGAGCCACTTGAATTGCTTTTTTTAATTGAATATCATCTTTATTTTTAATATTTTCATCGCTTAGTTCTACGACTATGTCAGGAGTAATTCCTTTTTTATGAATATCCGTTCCGTTAGGTGTTAAGTATTTTTGAATAGTGATATTTACTCCGGAGTTGTTTGGCAATTTGTTAATTTCTTGAACTAACCCTTTACCAAATGATTGAGTTCCGATAAGAACGGCTCTTTTATTGTCTTTCATAGCTCCTGAGAAAATTTCGCTTGCAGAAGCAGATCCTTTATTTAAAAGAATTACAAGTGGTTTTGTTGTTAAAACACCGCGAGTTGCTTTTTGAGTTTCTTTGTAGCCGTCACGATCAACTGTGCTGACGATAGCTCCGCCGTTTAGGAACATATCGGAGATGTATATTGCATTACTCAAAAGTCCCCCCGGGTTTGAACGTAAATCCATAATGAAGGCTTTTTTATCTTTAGAATTGTTTAGAATATCAGCGATTTCTTTAGATGCATTTCTGCTGATAAATGAACTTAATCGAATATAGCAAATATCATTAGGCATTGTTATATTTTCAGGAATTTTTTGAGAAACAGATTTAATTTCTATTTCAGCACGTTGAATTTTATATTCTTTTGGTTCACTATTTTTTCTTTTAATCAAAAGGGTAACAGTTGTTCCTTCTTCTCCGCGGATTTGGTCAGCGGCTTTATCTACGGTAATACCTTTTGTACTTTTTCCGTCTATGGCAAGAATTTCATCATCAGCTAAAAGTCCCGCTTTTTCAGCAGGTGTGTCTTCAATAGGCGCAATAACCATAAGTTTTCCGTCTTTCACCCCGATTTGAATACCGATACCTTTTAAAGAACCTTTAATAGAACTTGTTTCTTCAGCAAATTCTTTAGAATCAAGGTATTTTGTATATGGGTCATTAAGACTTGCGATCATAGTGTTTATTGCTACATAAGCATCGTTATCTGTTTTTATTACATTGTCATATTTGTGGCGCCATTTTGACCAATCTTGTTCATTATTTGTTTGGTCTACGTATTTTGAATTAATTAATCGCCAAACGTTATCATACATTTCAATTGGTGTTGCAGCCATAACGCCGATATTTACCGAGCGAATAAATAATGCTGTGAAAATACTTACAAATATTATGCTTTTAAAATTTTTCATTTTTGTTTTTAAACCTCCAATAATTCCTGTTTAGCTAGACGGGAGGAGTACATAAAAAGTTCCCGCATTTAAGGAATTACTTTATGATTATATTATCATGGGTAATTATTAAAACGCAATAAGGCGCTCAGATGATAATTGAATTATTTTTTGTTAAAAGATAGAACTTTTAGTCCTGCAAATTTTGCTTTTTTCTTCACATCCGGAAGTTCATAACATTTTATGCAACGAGCTTCGTATGTTTCATCTCCTCCAATCATAATTAAAGGTGAGTTTTTATCTGCAGGTTTTCCGTCAATAAGTCTTTGGGTTCTTGTTGCGTATTCGCAGCCGCATTTCATACAAACAGCGTGTAATTTGTTTACTTCTGTTGCGATACACAATAATTCGGGCATTGAGCCGAAAGGTTCAGCTTTAAAATCAAGTTCAAGGCCTGTACCGATAACTTTTTTGCCTTGATTCATTAATTGCGTAATAACTGAAACTATATTTGAATCAAAAAATTGTAATTCATCAATAGCAACGACTTGAGCATCTTTTACAAGACTCAAAATTTGAATAGAGTGCTTAACTTTTACGGCATCAAGCCACAGACCGTTGCGAGATTCTATATAATCTCCTTTTGCTCTTGTATCTATGTCGGGTGAAATAACAATAACTTTCTTTTTAGCAATAATGCATCTTCTAATTCTGCGTAAAAGCTCTTCGGTTTTACCGCAGCTCATCGGTCCCGTAATTAATTCAAAACTATGTCCGTCCATAATTCTCTTTATTTTCTCCCAAAATCATGCCCTTGTCGAACTTTTAATTATTATAGAACTTAAAATTTGAATTGAAAAGTAAAAAAATGTAAAAATTAATGGATGTTGTATGGAGAATCGTTGGTTAATATTTTTTCTTTTAAACGTTTAAAGCCGTTTCCGTAGAAGTATTTTAGCTGCTCAGGAAAATTTTTACCTACATCAAGCAGATACATATCGTGAACAATAAATTCTTTTAATAAAAGGGTTATATGCGGGTTTTTAGTCCAAATTATGTCGGATTCTATTTTCCCAAAGATTCCTTCTTTGTTGTCCGATATAATATATATAAGTCTGCTTCCTATTGCATTTTCGATTTCTTTTGCGCCATCGTGGTTATATATCATACCGAAGTTAGTTTTAATTGAGTTTAGTCCGACAATTTTTATTTCAATCCCTCTGTCATAAGCTTCTCGCAGGGAATTCTCAATGAGCTTGAAATCTTCGTTCCATATTTCTATATATATTGAGTTTTTTGCATTTGAGATAATTTCTTTAAGCTTGTTAATAATATTTTCGTAACCGTTAATAGAATGGATTGGTTCGCTGTAATTTTCTTTTACATTCGGAAGTTTTTTATCAAGAAAATCAAGAGTTGAATTTATTTTTCGTTTAAATCTTTGAGTTAATTCTTTAGGCGCCAAAGGGGTGTATTTTTGGGGTTTTTCGTTAGTTGCTGTTGCAAATTTTTCATTGACTAGTGATTTTAAGGCGTCATAAGCTCGAGATTGAGGAATATCGGCGATTTGAGATACTTCATATCCCGTTGCGGGATATTTTTTCAGTAAAGCTAAATATACTTTTGCTTCGTAAGAATTGAAGCCTAAATCCTTTAATTTAAGAATTATGTCATCCATAATTTGATGTTAGCATATTTATTTGTGAAAACGCAATTATAAAGTTTTGTAACACATGGTTTTTCTTAATATTATTGGGTTTTAGCTATGTGACATATATTTTTTGAATTTGTAATTAAAGTATGTTTTTCAAAATACCGATATTGCATGTGTAAAAGTTAATTGCATGGCAGAAAGGTAGAAATGAGAATATTTTTTGTAAGGGGTAAACCTTAAAACTACATGTATATACGGGTATTTAATATGTTTGTTAATATTTCTTAACAAGCTGTATTATACATTATATATGTATTTTAAATACTTCGTATATACAAAGTATTTAATTTCTGTCAATTTTTCTTGGCAAAAAGTGTTTATAAAAATATGTGATGAATGAAGTAAATTTTCGATAAGAAAGAAAGGACAAAAGAAAATGAGTGGAATGAGTGTGAAATTGCAAGCTTTGATTGCGGATTATCAGGCGGGTAAGATTACTGCCTCTAAATTCGTTAAAAAAGCGCAAAAAGAAGGTGCTGATAATGCTTTGATTGGCCAAGTTATTGCCGGTACCTACAAAAAAGAGGATAAGGCGGAAATATCCGATGAAGCCAAGGCAAAAGCTGCCGAAACTGCAAATCAACCGAATGAAACAGCAAACCCTAGACAAGCTGCGCAAGCTCAACAAATTGCACAGCAAAAAGCTGCAGCTGCCGAATATCAAAAGGGTAGTCCTGCTGATGCGGCAGTGAAAGCGCATGATCAGCAAGATGAAGCTGATATTAAAATGCAAGATGCTATGAACAAATCTCGTAAAGGTATTGAAGAAGAAAATGATAAAATGACCGATAAAGATTATGTTCGTGCAGAAATCGGAAAAGGTGTAACCAAAGCCGATTATAAAGCAGCTAAAGAAGCACGTAAAACAAAACGAGAAGCTTTAGTTCAAGCAACAAAAGATTTAGCTGCGGCTCGTAAAACTAAAGATCAGGCTAAAATTAATGATGCTAAGAAGGCTTATGATATAGCACAAGAAGAATACTCTAAAGCAGATAAAGAATATTCTTCTGTAAAAGCTCGTTATAAAGCTACAAGAAAACATTTCTTAGGTATTGGTTCAGGTACAAAGAGAATTGTTAAAGCTGCCGAACGTAACAAAGAAAATTATGCAAATGTTGATGAAGTTAGAGAAGCAGATCATTTGTATTTATCTAAAGAAGCTGCAAAAGCAAGCGGTGATAAGGATGCCGTTTATTTAACAGAAGATGAATACACAGGTATTTCAAAAATGGCTTATGAGTTTGAAAAGAAAATTGATCAAGTAAAAGAACAATTGGCTAAAACTCAAAATCCGGAACAAAAAGCTGAATTAGAAAAACGCTTAGAGGTTTATGAAGCCGGATATAAAACATTTACACAAATGGCTGATTTTGGCGAAGATGGTAAATTAAAAACAGATGTATTACAAGATTTTACTAGAACATACTCAGGCTTTGATGATAGAATAAATCTTGAAGATGAAGTTACTCAGTTGGCTACTGATGTTGGTTTATCAAAAGTTAATGCCAGAAGATTTGCTAAGAAATTAGGATTTGGTAGAGAACATGGTATTAATCAACGTTTGAGAAATGCCGGATTGGCAGCTCTTGGAGCAGCTTTAGGTTTTGCCGGTCAGAAGGCTATAGCAGATGCAGCAGCAACAGCTGAAAAGATTATTCAGAATAAAACTTGGGTAATTGATCAACCTGCTCAAGATGCAAAACCTGGAACTCCTGGTTGGTCTGAAACTATTGATACTCCGGAAGGACCTGTTACAATCGATCACCCTCCGGTTCCTGGAACACCTGCTGTTCCTGAACAAGGACATTGGGTAGATGCTGAACCAACCAAAGAAACTGGTGAAACTAACAGAGATCATGATGAAAGTAGTAAATTGACAGGACCATTATTGGGTATGGCCGGTGCAGCATTGACAGCATTCTTGTTAACAAGTCCTAAGACTCAAAAAGCATTTAACGAAGGCGAAATTGATAAAGTTTTAAATAATGCGTTGTCAGTTCGAGGAGATAGCACTGCATCTACAAATGCAAACAGAGGTCTTGTTCAAGAAATTATTGATTTAGATTTGTCAATGGTGTCAGAAGATCCTGTAAGACAAAAAGCTATAAAAGCCGCAGTTATTCAACAGGCAATAGGCGGTACTAATACAGGTACGGCAAATACTGAAGAAGTCCTTGCAGCAATAGATTTCTTGAAATATGCTCAAAAACATCCGTCAGTATTGACTTCAGTTGAACAACAAGATGAACCTCCTGCAACGGATCCAAATCCTGTAGCTCCAACAGATCCTGGCGATAATAATGATGATAATGGACCGAAAATTGAGCCGGAAATCCATAAAGATGTTGTAAATGATACAAATTACTTCTTTGATGTACGCGGTGTTGGGCCATATCAATACATTCAATCTGTATATCCTGGATTTGACAGATTGTCCGGAGCTAATAAACAAAGAGTAATCAATGCATTTAAAGAAGCAAACCCTGGAGTTTGGAGTAAAGATTACTTTGCCAATAGACAATATGACAAAAAAGATGAAAACGGCAATGTAACCGGTAAGTATGATAAAAAAGGTTTACCTGTTAACTTCCCTGACGTAAAACTTGGTAACGGCGATACATTAAAACCGGATTTAACTAAAAAACCTAAACCAAAAACTCCAGCAACCGGTGGCAGAAGAAATTCAAAGGCAGATCCGAAAAATCATACAAGAGCAACATACGGACCTGGAAAAGAACATATTAATCCGCATGCTGATATGACTGAGGAAGAAGCTAAAGAGGCTGATAAAAAAGCCAAAGAAGAAGCTCAAAAAAAACAAGCGGAGGCAGAAGAATAATATAATTGCTTAAAGAAGCGCGGTCGAAAGACCGCGCTTCTTCTTTTTTAATTAAATTTTTTTTACAATATTTATATATAACTTCTCGCAATTTTTGTTTATTATATAATCTTATTGAGAGGTTTTGTTTTGAAACATTCCCGATTAACAGTTATGATATTTGCGGCACTCATTTTGGGTGTTTTGTTTGGTCATTTTTGCCCTGAAACTGCAGTGAAAATGAAAACTTTTGCTGTCATTTTCTTGCGAATGGTTAAAATGATTATTGCGCCGTTGTTATTTGCAACTCTTGTAACAGGGCTTGCAGGACACGGAGATGTGAAAAAACTCGGTAAAGTTGGTTTAAAGACAATTATTTATTTTGAAATAGTTACAACTCTTGCTCTGATAATCGGTTTAACCATGGGTAATATTTTTAATCCGGGTCATGGTTTTGGCGGGCATGTTGCTAACCCTGAATTATTGAAAGAAGCAGGGCTTATGGCGGTAACAACTCCGCATACTTCTGTTAGTGAAATGGTTATGAATATCTTTCCGACAAGTATTATTCAAGCAATGTCAGAGGGAAATTTACTTCAAATTGTTGTGTTTTCAATATTTTTCTCAATTGCGATTTGCGCTGTCGGAGAAAAATCAAAACCTGTTATGGATATATTAAATTCGGTTTCACAAATAATGTTTAAATTTACCGAATATGTTATGTATTTTGCACCGTTAGGAATTTTTGGTGCAATATCTTCAACTGTCGGTTCTAATGGATTATCTATATTAAAGAATTACGCAAAAATTATTTTTTCATTATATACGGCGCTTGCAGTATTTGTAATGTTGGTTTTGTTTATTGCCTGTAAATATGCTCGTATTTCTTTGAGAAATTTGTTAAAAGCCGTTCAGGAACCGGCTGTATTGGCATTTACTACTGCAAGTTCAGAAGCTGCTTTCCCTAAAGCTATTGAAATTATGGAAAAATTCGGTGTTCCGCAAGAGATTGTCAGTTTTGTAATGCCGACAGGTTATACGTTTAATTTAGACGGAAGTACGTTGTATTTAGCGATGGCGGTAATTTTTTCATCGCAAATTTGCGGAATAAATCTAGATTTGAGTCAACAAATTTTGATGATGCTTGCGCTTATGCTTACAAGTAAAGGTATTGCAGGTGTGCCAAGGGTTTCGCTTGTTGTACTTGCAGGAACATTATCAAGTTTTAATATTCCGCTTATTGGTGTTGCAATTTTGTTAGGAATTGACCAAATTCTTGATATGGGCAGAACAACGGTAAACCTTGTAGGAAATTGTGTAGCAACTGTTGTTATTGCTCGTTGGGAAAATGAATTTGATTATAATAAAATGAATTCTTTTATAAAAGAATGTGATTCGGAGGAAGGTAATTGGGCTTTTCCGATATCAAAAAGAGTAGAAAGTGTAGCTGAAAAAGTAGAGGATAATTAAATGACAGAAACAACTAAAAAACAGTATAAAGATACTTTGAATTTGCCGCAAACAACTCTTGCAATGCGTGCAAATGCAACTCAAAGAGAACCGGAAATTCAAAAATTTTGGGATGAAAATAAAATTTATGAAAAAATGCTTTCTAATAGAGATAAATCAAACTCTTTTGTATTGCACGATGGTCCTCCGTATTTGAGTTCCGAAAAAATTCACGTTGGAACTGCGATGAATAAAATTTTAAAAGATATTTTGATTAAATATAAAACTATGAAGGGCTTTTATTCTCCAATGGTTCCGGGGTATGACGGACACGGGCTTCCGATTGAAAATGCCGTTGTCAAAAAAATAGAAGGTGGCAGGCACGCTATTACAGAAGCTCAATTGAGAGAAAAATGCAGAGAGTTTGCACATAAAAATCTTAAAGGACAGGAAAATGAATTCCGCCGTCTTGGAGTTTTGGGCAATTGGGAGAATCCTTATTTGACTATCAATCCTGAATATGAAGCTGAACAGGTTCGTGTATTTGGTGAAATGTATAAAAAGGGGTATATTGAAAAAGGTTTAAAACCGGTGTATTGGTGTGCTTCTTGTGAAACAGCTCTTGCAGAAGCAGAAGTTGAATATGCTGATGTGGATTCGGAATCTATTTATGTAAGATTTGAATTTGATAAACCTTCTTATGAAAAAATCCAAAATATAGTTAATCTTGGAGGAAGACGCTTATTTGCAATAATTTGGACAACAACACCTTGGACAATACCTTCAAATGTTGCCATTTCTATGCATCCTAGATTTGAGTATACGATTTTTGATTACAAAGGTGATGCTTATGTTGTTGCAACTGATTTGTTGGGGGCATTTTTATCTGATGTAAGTTGGGAAGAAAATGATATTAGAATTCTTGGTACAGCGATTGGACAAGATTTTGAATTATTAGAAGTTAGACACCCGTTAATAGATAGAAATTCTAAAATAATTTTAGGTGAACATGTTACTCTTGATGCAGGTACTGGTTTGGTTCACACCGCGCCAGGACACGGTTTAGAAGATTATGAAGTAGGGTGTAAATATAATATTGAAGTGCTTTCTCCTCTTGATAGCAAGGGATGTTGGACACAGGAAGGACAAATCCCTGAATTGGTCGGAGTTCCTTATTATAAGGGTAATTCTATGGTAATTGATATGCTGAATAACAAAAAAGCTCTTGTATCTCAGCAAACAATCAATCATAGTTATCCGCATTGTTGGAGATGCAAGCATCCTGTTATTTATCGTGCTACTCCTCAATGGTTTGTAAAAATTGATAAATTCAGAGAAGAAGCTTTGAATGCAATTAAGGATGTAAAGTGGATTCCTGCAAGCGGTGAAAGCCGTATCGGAAATATGGTAGCGGGAAGAACGGATTGGTGTATTTCTCGTCAAAGAGCTTGGGGTGTGCCTATTCCTATATTTTATTGCGAAGATTGCAACGAAGTTATTTGTTCGGATGAAACTATTGAAAATGTCGCAAAAATCTTTGAAAAAGAAAGCTCGGATGCGTGGGTAAAATATAGTGCTGAAGAACTTTTACCACAAGGTTTTGTATGTCCTAAGTGTGGTAAAACTCATTTTAGAAAAGAAAAAGATATTATGGATGTGTGGTTTGATTCAGGGATTTCTTGGCGTGCTGTTGTTGAAAAGCGCGCAGATGAACTTGGTCATACTCCTGTAGATATGTATCTTGAAGGTTCCGATCAGCATAGAGGCTGGTTCCAATCTTCGTTGTTAACTTCAATTGCGACTCAAGGTAAAGCGCCTTATAAACAAGTTCTTACTCATGGGTTTGTATTTGGAGAAGATGGCAGAAAGATGTCAAAATCTCTCGGAAATTACATTAGGCCTGATGATATTATCAAAAATTACGGTGCTGATATTTTGAGATTGTGGGCAGCGTCGGTTGATTATAGAAATGATATTAAAATCGGGAATAATATAATTGGACAGTTGGCTGAAATCTTTAAGAAAACGAGAAATACTGCCAGATTTTTGATAGGTAATTTATTTGATTTTGATCCGGCTGTTGATTATGTAAAATACGAAGAATTAAAGCTTATCGATAAGTTTGCGCTGAGTAAATTAAATAAATTAATAGCTGAAGTTACAGAAGCATTTGAAAATTATGAATTTTATAAATATTTTCAGAGTTTGCAAAATTTTGCTGCTGTAGATTTGAGTTCATTTTATTTAGATATTGTAAAAGACAGATTGTATACTGCGGGTAAAAAATCTTTATCAAGACGCGCTTGTCAGACTGTTTTGTATGAAAACTTGATGGCGCTTGTGAGAATTCTTGCTCCTGTTATGCCGCATCAGGCAGAAGATATTTGGATGAATGTTCCAACTCAACAAAAAGGCGGATTAGAAAGTATTTTACTTGCTTCTTGGCCTGTTATTCATGATGAATGGAATAATTCTGAATTAGAAGAGGAATTTTCTCAGATATTAAAATCAAGAGAGGTTGTTTCTCGCGCTATAGAACCTTTAAGGGCAGATAAAAAAGTCGGAAGCTCTCTTGAAGTTTCGGTTTATATTAAAGCAGAAAATGTTGAAGTATTAAAGGCGAATGAAGCTGATTTGTCAGATATTTATATTGTTTCTCAGGCAAATGTAACGGATTCAGCTCCTGAAACTGTTTTAAATGAATATAGCGAAAACGGAATAACAGTTTGGGTTGTTCCCGCTCAGGGTGAAAAATGTGCACGTTGTTGGAAATACCGAAATCTTAATGAAGAAGGTATTTGTCCTGATTGTGCTAAGGCTGTTAGTGAATAATTTAAGTATAAAAGAGGAAAGCCTCGGCTTTTCTCTTTTTTTTAATCTTAAAATTCTTTTGTGATAAGGTGTATTTATGAAGGATATTCAAAATTTAGAAGATAGCAGAAATGTAGATATTCAGAAAGTTGGAATTAATAATATTGATTTCCCGTTAATTGTTCAGCGAAAAAATAATTCTGATCAGGTGGTTTCTGCTATAGTTAGAGCCTGTGTATCTTTACCCCGCAATTACAAAGGCACTCATATGAGCCGATTTGTAGAAGTTATAAATGAGTGGCGGACAAAAAATATTCTTGGTGTTGATATTCGCGGATGTCTTGAAAAAATTATTAAAAAATTAAATGCAAAAAGCGGGGAATTAAAATTCAAATTTAAATATTTTATAGATAAAAAATCTCCTGTTACAAAGATGATAGCTCCAATGTGTTACGATTGTTCTTTTGAAGGTCGTATTGATAATAATAATTACAAATTTATATTGGGGGTGAAAGTTCCTGTTACAACTCTTTGCCCTTGTTCAAAAGAAATTTCGGATTATGGTGCTCACAATCAAAGAGCGCTGATTAGTGTAAAAGTTTCTTATGATGAAAGTGAACAGATTTGGATTGAAGATTTGATTGAACTTGTAGAAAGTTGCGCTTCTTGTCCTGTTTATTCTTTATTAAAACGCAGGGATGAAAAATATGTGACTGAGCGCGCTTGGGAAAATCCTAAATTTGTTGAAGATGTTTTGCGTGACGTTGTTGTAAAATTGCGCAATCATCCTCTTATAAATGAGTTTGAAGTTGAATGCGAAGCATTTGAAAGTATACATAATCATTCTGCCTGGGCTTATCAAAAAGAAACTAAGAAATCTTTGAAATAATTTCGTTTACTTGTTTTTCAAGATTTTCATAACTAGAATTATTGTCTATTATGTAATCCCAATTTGTAATATTGTCGAGCCCGATTTCGGTTATATCATTTTCGCCCACTAGTTTACCTCGTGAAATTCGGACTTCTCTTGATGCTTCTATTCTTATAGAAATAGCACCCGCGTTTTTAAAAACTTCGTATTCGTGTGGAACTCTGACATCTGTTACAATAATATTTCCATTTTGTTCAAGGATTTTCTTTAACCAGTAATCAGGATCTTGATCTCTGCCCCAATTTCCTAATTCTATCAGGCCGGCGCGGTATTGTGATTTGTTTGCTTCTATTTGTTCAAAAGTAAGTCCGTGTTGTGCGCCATAAGTTAATTTTATGATATCTCCCATAGCGCAGCGGTGAAAATTTGGCATTTTATCAAGCATTATTTTTGCTGCCGTGTCTTTACCTGAATATTGTTTTCCTGAAAATATTATAATCTTATCTGCCATAATTTATCCTCATATTTATTTTAACACAGATAATATCGGTATAACTTAACATTTTTTATTATTTAATTGAAATATTACTATGTTGGTAATACCATAAGTAGCGAGTGTAGATATTACAATATTGGAATAGGTTATGGCATTAAATTTTCAAGAACTGGTTTTGAATTTGCAAAAATTTTGGGCTGATTACGGATGTATAATAGAACAGCCTTATGATATAGAAAAAGGTGCTTCTACGATGAACCCTGCGACTTTTTTAAGAGTTTTAGGGCCTGAGCCGTGGAGCACTGCTATGATTGAGCCTTGCAGACGTCCTACTGACGCTCGTTATGGCGAAAATCCGAATCGTCTCGGGCATTATTTTCAATTTCAGGTTATATTAAAACCTTCTCCGGATAATGCGCAAGAGCTTTATTTGAAAAGTTTGGAAGCTATGGGAATTGATTTAACAAAACACGATGTGCGTTTTGTTGAGGATAATTGGGAATCTCCGACTTTAGGTGCAGCCGGCGTAGGTTGGGAGGTTTGGCTTGATGGTATGGAAGTTACTCAGTTTACATATTTCCAACAGGTCGGAGGATTAGAAATCAAGCCTGTCGCCCTTGAGCTGACTTATGGGCTTGAAAGAATTGCTATGTATCTTCAAAATAAAGAATCTGTTTATGATATTATGTGGAATGATACGCTAAAATACGGTGATATTTATCATCAAAATGAAGTTGAACAATCAAAGTATAATTTTGAAGTTTCAAATGCGAAGGATTTGTTTACTGCATTTGATTTATATCAAAAAGAAGTTGACAATTGTATAAATGCAAAGTTGGTTTTACCTGCTTATGACTATGTTTTAAAGTGTTCACATACGTTTAATTTGCTTGATGCTCGCGGTGTTATAAGTAAAGATGAACGTAATAATTTTATAGGCAGAGTTAGAACAATGGCTTCTGCTGTTGCAAAATTGTACGTAGAGCAAAGGGAAGAAATGGGATTCCCTCTTTGTAAGTAGATAAGGAAAATAAATGGCTGAAAAATTTAACAGAGCGACATTTACTCGCAATTTTTTGAAGAATATTACAAGAATAAAAAATCCTGATGAGATGTTAGCTGACGCAAAATCTGACGGTTTAGAAAAGACTTTAGGCGTTTGGGATTTGATTATCCTTGGTGTCGGAGCTATTATCGGTTCAGGTATTTTTGCTGTTGTAGGTATTGCTGCTGCGGGTGCTGCTGACGGCTCAAGTCTTGGTGCAGGTCCTGCTTTGATGGTATCAATGATTATAGCAGCTGTTGCGTGTATATTTTCAGCACTTTGTTATTCAGAGTTTGCGACGATGATTCCTGTTGCGGGTGGTGCTTATACGTATACTTTTGCAACTTTGGGAGAATTTGCAGCTTGGATGGTTGGCTGGGTTTTGATGCTTGAATATGCTATCGGATTTATTGCTGTAGCTTGTGCTTGGTCAAATCATTTAATGCAGTTTTTGCAAGGATTTGGACATATTTTACCTTCTTGGGTTACAAATCCTCCTGTGTGGTTAACAAATGATGTATTTACGGTAAGCAAAATGATGGAAACAGATCCGACATTAACTGTTCCGACAATTTTGGGAATACCTGTTTGCATAAATATTCCGGCTATTGCGATTGTGCTTTTAATGACAGCTGTGTTAGTTAAAGGAACAAAAGATTCTGCAAAAATGGCAGGATTAATGGTGTTCATAAAACTTGCAGTTATTGCTTTATTCGTAATTGCAGGCGCATTCTTTATTACTCCTTCAAATTGGACACCTTTTGCTCCAAACGGAGTTGAAGGAATTTTCGCAGGCGCATTTTTAATATTTTTTGCATATATCGGATTTGATGCTTTGGCAACTGCTGCCGAAGAATGTAAAAATCCTCAGAAAGATTTGCCTATAGGTATTATCGGTTCTTTAGCAGTAACAACTATTGTATATGTTCTTGTTGCACTTGTTTTAACCGGTATGATAGATACAAGTACAACTGTTCCTGTTGATTTCTTAAAGGCTCCTATGGCTTATTGTATGATGATGGTTAAGCAAAATTGGGCGGCAGGATTAATTTCTATCGGTTCGTTGGCGGGTTTAACATCTGTTTTATTAGTTCTAGAGATGGCAGCAACAAGAATTTTATTTGCGATGAGTAGAGATCACTTTATTTCTCAAAGATTTCAAAAAATTCATCCAAAATTTAAAACACCTGTTTTGTTAACTTGGACTGTAGGAATTTTAGCGGTTGTTGGAATTTTAACATTAAATTTGAATGTTGCGGCAGAATTATGTAATTATGGAACTTTTACTTCTTTTATTGTGGTTTGTGTTGCTGTTTTGATATTGAGACATACCGATCCTGATCGTGAAAGACCGTTTAAAGTTCCGTTTTCTCCGTTTATTCCGATTATGGGAATTGTATGTTGTGGTGGTTTGATGGTTTATAAATCAATGCAGTCTACAAGTTCTGCTTTATTATTCCCAGTTTGGCTCGGGGTTGGAGCTATAATTTATATATTATACGGATTTATTAGAAATAGAGATAATGAAAATAAAATTCATAAAGAAATAGTGCACTTAAAATCGGAAAAATAAATGAACATAAAAGAAATTAGCCGAAATATATTAAAAAAAAGAAGTATAGATGATCTCTTGCAAACAGGCGACAGATCTGAGTTGAAAAAGACCTTAAATGTCTTTGACCTTATTGTAATTGGTATTGGTGCGGTTGTAGGCACGGGTATTTTTGCAATTATAGGGGCTGCGATTATAGGGAATTCTGAAAGTATTGGTGCAGGACACGCTATTATTGTTTCTATGGTGTTGGCTGCTATTGCTTGTGTAGTTCCGGCGTTGTGCTATTCTGAAATTGCTTCAATGATTCCTGTTGCCGGTAGCGCTTATACATATACTTATGCAACGATGGGCGAATTCATGGCTTGGATGGTCGGTTGGATTTTAATGCTTGAATATGCAATTGGCAATATTACTGTTGCAAGTGCATGGTCGGGGTATTTTATGCAGTTTTTAAAAGGTTTTAAAGCTTGTTTGCCTGATTTTTTGGTAAATATTCCGATATGGCTAAGGTATGATTATCGTGCAATTTATTCAATGTGTGATAAATTTGGTTGGGATATACATGATAAAATTCCGTTTTTATTCGGTCATATTCCTGTTGCAGTAAATATGCCGGCTGTGATTATTGTGTTAATCTTGACGCTTTTATTGGTAAAAGGCGTGAAAGAATCAACGAGAGTTGCCAGTATTATGGTTGGGGTAAATATGTTTATGATTTTATCCTTTGTAATAATTGGTTCTCATTATGTAAAACCTGAAAATTGGCATCCGTTTCTACCTGCAGTTGATCCTGTCGGAGGAATTTTAATGGGAACATTCACTATATTTTTTGCATATATCGGATTTGATGCAATTTCAACTGCGGCAGAAGAAACAGAAAAACCACAAAGAGATTTGCCGGTTGCAATTTTAGGAACGTTAATAATTTGTACAATTTTATATGTGAGCGTAGCTCTTGTTTTAACGGGAATTGTTCCAATTAATCAAATTGATCCGACTGCTCCGATAGCGCACGCTATGAGTTTTGTAGGAAAGGATTGGTTTGCAGGGTTAATCTCTGTCGGTGCTTTGTGTGCTTTGACAACAGTTTTACTTGTGTATCAATTGGGTACAACCCGTATTTTATATGCAATAAGCCGTGACAGATTTTTACCGCGTTCTTGGAGAATGATTCATAAAAAATTCAGAACACCTCATGTTATGACTTGGATTTCAGGTGTTGTTGTAATTGTTTGCGGTTTGTTTATGGATTTAAAAATATCTGCGGATTTATGTAATTACGGAACATTTACTTCTTTTGTAATTATTTGTCTTGCGGTTTTAATTTTGAGAAAAACTGATCCTGATAAAAACAGACCGTTTAAAGTTCCATTATGCCCTTGGCTTCCTCTTGTTGGAATATTGATTTGTTTAGTGTTAATATTTTTCTCTTTAAACACGTTAAAAACATCTTCAAATTATTTCATAATTTGGTTGATAGTTGGTTTGTTGATTTATGTGTTTTACGGTTATCGCCAAAAACGCATTGGTGAACGCGGACGGGTTATTAAAAAAGGATAAAACAAATTTATAGTTCGTGTTGTTCAATCATTTTGTTATAAATGTCTAAATACGTTTGAGCTTTTTTCTCGTTGTTTAGCATTTTATAACAATATGCCAGATTGTAATAAATATTTGGTTCATTAGCTCTTAAATCCATGGATTTAAAGAAATAATATTTTGCGTTACGATAATTTTTCAGTTTTAAATACGCGCAGCCAATGTTGTAATATCCGTAAGAAAACTCAGGGTTATATTTTACAGCTTTTTTAAATTCGGTAAGCGCCATATTGGGTTTTTCCTGAATAAAATAAATATAACCTAAATTGTAGTGAGCTTTATAAAATTTCGGATCTTTATTAATTGCTTGGTTATACATATATATTGCTTCGGTTATCTTTTCTTTATCTTGCATAATGTTACCGAGCATTAACCAATCTTGCGCACTTCTGTCTGCTTCTTTTTTGTTTTGCAGAATTTTTAGTGCATTATCAATATCGTTTTGAGCATATAAAGCTTTAGCGTGTTCGCTTTGTTCGTCTGTTTTAATTTCAGTTTGTTTTTTAGTCGTAAAATTTAATCCCGCAGATTGCGCGTAATTAAAAGAATTACAAAATACAGCTAAACTTAAAATAATTAATAATTTTCTCATGGCAAGATTATAAAATAAAAGTTGAAAAAAAACAAAAATTTGACGAAATTCAAAAAAAGGTAATACTGTTATTGATGTCTCTTTTACTGAACTGCATCCTGCTATTACTCCTTTTAGCAGGATTTTCTTTTATAAAAAATAGGCGCAGCCACTTGGCTGCGCCATAATAAAACACTTCACACTATTAATTTTTAAGCTGTAAATAAGCCGGCCAAACCTCCGATAATTGCTCCTCCTATTGCACCTGGAATGGCTCCGATGCCTCCGAAGCAAGCCCCGATTCCTGCACCGGCTGCAGCTCCGGTTGCTGCTCCGCCTAAGAAGCCGCCGGCTTTTTTCTTTATATTTTCGTCTGTACCTACAGGCTGACCTGTAATTTCAGAGATATTATCTTCTGCTGATTTGTTGCCGTAAATTCCAAATGTTAAACCGCTTATGACACCTTGTAAAAATGAACCGTGACCGGCTATTCTTAAATCTTGTTCTAAAGTTATTCCGCCGTTCATTTGTGTATAAAGAGCAAGAGCTTGGTTTATTACGTTTCTGTCATTAGCTTCGCCTCCGTAAGCTTGTGCGACTGTTTCTACATAAGCTTTAAATGCACCTTGGATTTGATCTTGTTCATTTTGTACAATTTTATCTTTTAAATTTCTTGCTGATTGTTGAACGCTGTTCATTGGAGCGTTAACTTGTAATTGTTGATTTCGGTACATACCTTGTTGATCAATATAATAATCGTTATAGAATTGTTGATATTGTCTCATATTGTCAAAGTATTGTGAGTTGTCGAATCCTGCTGGGCCGGATGCAAAAGGAAGTGCTCCAATATTATATCCGTTTCCAATAAAACCTGTTAACGGGTATGTATTACTTGGAAAATTGTAATTGCTAAAAAGCCCGATTCCTAAATTTGGCATTGTCGGTGTTCCCATATATTGGAACCTGCCCGTCGGCTGAATTGCCCCTACACCTGTAGTCATAATTGACCTCCAATAAACTAACCTTTAACCTACCTTACTTATAAAAACGAATTTTAGTTTGTAGAATTGCGTATATGATAATAAATGTTACAAATTTGTTACATTGTTCGGTTGATGTATAAATTTTTTTAATGGTTTATTATTTGATTTATACAGTCAATCGGAGAATATTTAGGTGAGAAAGTTCATATCTTTTATTTTTTCATTATTAATATTAGCGGGAATGCTTTATTTTGCTTATTTGCATAAGCATTATTTATTGGTTCAGTTTGATAAGGTTCAGGGTATGTATTATGTTTATAAGGGAGATAAAGCTTATAAGCAAATGCAAATGAGTAAAGCCATAAACTTCTATAATGAGGGTTTAAAGCTTTATCCGGGGCATTATGGTGCTTGGTATAATTTGGGTAATATTTATGTCGCTTATGAAGATTATTATTCTGCTTTATATGCTTATTCACAGGCATTTAAATATAATCCGAATATGATGATTGCGCGTATGAATTATGGAATAATTGCTTCTGAAAAACTTGGAAACTTTGATGCAGCTTTAGAGCAATATGATAAAATTATTTCTACTGAAAGAAAACTTCTGACTATACCTTATATTTATGATAATAAGTTAAGTTCTAAGGAAAATAAGGCTATCGCATATTATAATAAGGGCGTTACATACCGTTTAAAATCTGTATTTGAACATGATAATTGGGAAAAACAGCGTGAATATTTGTCAAAAGCTATTACTTCTTATAAAAAATCTGTTGAAATAGAACCTAAACGATATGATACTCAATATAATTTGGGTGTGGCATATCATATTGCAGGGGATTATAATAATGCCGGAAAATGCTATTGTAATGCTATAAAAATTTCTCCTATGAGTTATGAGGCTCATTATAATCTTGCGGTATTACTTCGAAGATTAAAGCATTACAAGGAAGCTTATGAAGAAATTGATAAAGCATCCACTTTGATATCTGCGCTGGATCAAAATTCGGCTATGAAAGAATATGCTGCTATTGTTATGAATGATATTATGAAAAATGTATATTCTCAAAATAGCGAATATCAAAATACTTTAAGAAATATTTTGGATGATGAAAAGAAAAAAAATAAAAAACATATAAAAAATACCCCGACTTTGGTAAATGGGAAAATATCTCTTGATGAAGAGACTGACAAAATGATAGAAGATAATTTTGGGAGTTGTTCTTATCTTTCGTTTTTTGAAGAATAATTTTAAATATTGTAAAGATAATTAAAGATTTTTGCCGAAATATCCGATATTAAATATAGTTGAACGAGTCAGAGGGTATTTATGAAGGTTCGTGCAATCACTTTAAATAACGGTCGTTATACAATAAATTCGGATAATTATGGTATTCGGCGACGATATCCGATGCTTTCCAATTCCCCGGAAATATCTGATTTGAATACAATGCCTTATTATGCTCCAATTTCATTTGGTATACAAAATTCTGCGAAGTTAAGGGATTTATTTGCTTATGAATTACCTTGTATGTATAGCGGAATAAAAATGATTAATCCGAAAGATCTTACGAAATATATTAAAAACGGAGCATTTAATCGCAGTTCTGTTGAGGCTGTTAAAATTTTGGAAAAATATCATGAAAGTATTATTGGAATGGAAGAAAAAGTTTTTCAAATTATTCGAGAAAGGGCTAAAATACACCCTGATAAGAATATACAAGATCTTATAAAAGAAATTGAACCTATATATAGAAGAAGGTTGAGAAAACTTCAGTCGCCTATTTTTCATGAGATATCGGAGATATTTAAAGATCTTCCTGTACAGTATCGTAAAAAGTTTGATGCTTTGATGTTTGAAACAAATAAAAAATTGGATGAAAAGCCTGTTATACTTCCTTTTTCAACTGTTGAATTTAAGTATAAATTATTTAAGATAAAGGATTTTATATTAAGCGGTCAAGATACAAAGGCTAAAAAAGTTATTAATGTAATGATGCGAGAATCAAGAAAATTTGCGGATTCCACAAATTCAAGAACAATAGTTAATCAAAGACAGGTAATAGGGCGTTTAGATTGGATTTTAAAAAAATCCGTATTAAAAAATAATGACCAATTAAGGGATTTAATTGATGCTTCAAAATCAAGATTGTTTTATGAAGAAGTTATAGTACCATTTTCAAGAAAATCTTTTATATATGATTTGTTGAAGATAATTAAGCCTTTGAATAATCGAAAGCTTGAAGACCGTGTTTTATCTGTGGCATCAAAACTTCCTACATCTTCAAACAGTTTGTCAGCGTATATTTTGAAACTTTCGGCGGAACCTCCGGAAAAAATCGGATATAGACTTTTGCGTCCGACGGCAGCTTCTGTCGAGCATATATTACCGAAGTCTTGCGGCGGGGCAGATGATATGTCAAATTTTGGTGGGGCGACGGCTTATGTTAATTCTGCCAGAAAGAGTATAGAGCTTGACAGATGGGCTATAATGCATCCTGAAGTTCGGGATAATTGTCAAAAATATGTTAATAGACTCATAGAACTTTATCATAAGGGAATTTTTAGAAAACATAATATTAGTCCAAGATATATTTATGATTTTAAAAAAGCTGTAGAGACTCAGTCTAGGGGAATAATTAAGTTAGATATTTCTCAAATATAATTATACTTGCAAAATAAGTTTCTAGCCTGTAAAATTTCATTATAAAAGGAGTTGTTATGGGTGAGATTCAGAAACGAATTTTAATAGTAGATGATGATGATGAAATAAGAGAATTGCTCGAATTTGACATTCGCAGCAGCGGATATTTTGTTGATACGGCATCTGATGGTTTGGAAGGATTGAATAAAGCTTTAAACAACTCTTATGATTTGATTTTGCTTGATGTAATGATGCCGAAGATGAACGGTTTTGATGTATGTAAAAATATAAGGAATGCAAAGCTTTCTATACCGATTTTAATGCTTACGGCAAAGGGTACGATTGAAGACAAAACAAGCGGTTTTGATTGCGGGGCGGATGATTATTTGGTAAAACCTTTTGATGTTCAGGAGGTATTGCTCAGAATAAGAGTTCTTTTGCGCAGAAATTCCGTTCAGGTTGAGGATAACGCTTTGTCCGGAGAAGTTTTGCAATCCGGTGATATAGAAATTTATCCTGAATCTTTGGAAGCTGTTATTGTTAATAAAAAAGTTAAATTAACACCGACTGAATTTGAAATTTTATACAGTCTTATGCAGCATATAAATCAACCTGTCACTTTAGCGACATTGCTTGATGAAGTTTGGGGGTATGACAGTAATGAAGATGTAAGAATGCTTAGGGTTCATGTCGGAGGTTTGAGGAATAAAATTGAGCCTGATTCTAAAAAGCCAAAATACTTGCATACGGTGACTAATGTCGGTTATAAATTGACACCTTTTGGTTTAGAGGGTTAATTTTTTGGAGAAAAAGTGAAAAAATTAAGTTACGGATTAAAAAGATTAAAAATTATTGAGCAAATCGCTATAGTGTTTTTTATCGGAATTGTTATTCCTATGTGTATAAGCGGTTTTGTAATTAATAATATCAATCAGCAATCTGTTCGTCATCAGTTGCGAGAATCTGCCGTAATGGTTGCGGGTGTTGTATCAGGTGAAATGGATTTTTTAATCGGTTCAGATGTTGCGCTGTCTAAAGTGTTAAAAAATAATAATAAAAAAAAGGTTTTAAATTCTCAGTTATTTAGGTCTTTGGCGGAGGATAACAGACAGATTTATGTTTTGGATGAAAACAATCAACTTGCGGCTTCTCACAATTATAATTTAGAATCCTTTGAAGAAATAATGCAATTATTGCCGGTTCAAAACGAGATGATAAATGATGAGCCTGTAATATTCGGGGATGAAAAAAACAGACCGATTGTTTATTTAAAACGTTTAAAACCTGAGTATACTGTAATAGTAAGTACGACAGATGATATGTCAAAGCAGGCTATTTATAATAGCCGTGTAAAAATTATTTTATCTGTTCTTGTTGCAATTCTTTCAATGATGATATTGGAAGGTTTTTATATTTATTATTTGTATATAAATATTCGCCAATTATTTAAAGCTATTATTGCAATATCAAAGGGTAATTATCAGCGGCAAATTCGTATATTGACAACAATATTTACTCCTTATGAGATTGTATTTTTAGCAAATGAATTTAATGATATGGTATCTGAAATTCATAAATCTTATCTTGAATTGCAAAAGAAAAATATGGAATTAAAGGATTTAAATGAATTCAGGTCAAATCTTATAGATACTGTAAGTCATGAATTGAGAACACCTTTGACTAGTATTCAAGGGTATACTTCAAGATTAATGAGGCAGGATATTGTTATTGATGAGGAGACAAAACAAAAATCTTTAAGAGTGATTAAAGAGCAATCTGAACGTCTAAAACGCTTAATTGAGGACTTGTTGACTATTCCTGATATTGAGGGAATGAGGTTAAGAACTGTGAATGCTGATATTTGGCTTAACGAAGTTCTTGATCAGGCGCAATTACTTCTTCGTAAGCGAGACGGGCATGAAATTATTGTGAATTTGCCTTCTGATTTTCCTCAGGTTTATGCTGATAAAGGCAGGTTAGAACAGGTTTTTGTTAATTTGTTTGAAAATGCCGTAAAATATTCGTATCCTGATACTCCTATTTTAGTTGATTGTGTTGTAAAAAATGATAAAGCCGTTATAGATGTTAAAAACAAATGCGATAAAATCCCTGATAATAAACTTCAGACTTTATTTGATAAATTTGTAAGGCTTGATGATAATATGACAAGAACAACAAGAGGAACAGGTTTGGGCTTGTTTATTGTAAAAGGACTTGTTGAAGCTATGGGCGGCGAAATTATACTGAGTTCTAATGATGAATTTGGTTTTGAAGCGCGTATAATTCTTGATTTGGCAGGTAATGAGGGAGAAAATTCTTGAATTATATGCAGGAAGCAATAAATGAAGCTTTAAAATCCGGCGCTGATGTTCCTGTCGGGTCTGTTGTTGTGCGTGATAATCAGATTATTGCAAAAGCTCATAATATGCGCGAGGCAGATAATGATATTACCTCTCATGCGGAAATTCTTGCGCTTCGCGGGGCGCAAAAAGAGCTTGGTAATTGGCGGCTTGAGGATTGCGAATTGTATGTAACATTAGAACCTTGTCCGATGTGCGGTTGGGCAATATTACAATCAAGAATAGGTAAAATATATTTTGGAAGTTATGACGTTAAATATGGCGCGTTTTCGAAGTGTTCTTTGGATAAAATTTCTGATTTTGTCCCTAAAATATACGGCGGAATTGAAGAAATTGAGTGCGATAATTTGTTAAAGAATTTTTTTAATAAAATAAGGGGTTAATCTTTTTCTGTCAGAAGATAATCAATTGTTTTTTGATATAGTTGTGCAAATTTGTTGGCATTAGATAAAGACAAGTCACATTTTCCGCTCTCGACGTTTGAGATGTATACAGAGCTGAAATTTAAATCTTCGGCGACTTTTTCTTGGGTGTAGCCTCGTTTTGTTCTCTCAAATTTAATATTAAGACCAAATGTTCTTAATAACTTTTTATCATCCATAGTTTAAATTTATAACCTTGACTTTATCTGCTCCATAATGTATAATTTAAATATATAAATAATTGTTTAAGAAAGGAAAGTTATGAAAAATTTTAAAAATGGCTTTACGTTGGCCGAAGGTGCTACGCACAGGGGTAAATTATTCTCCTCCCTTATGAGGGAGGAGGAAGAGGTGGGTGCCGGTTATAAAAAGGCAGCCTTCACCTTAGCCGAAGTCCTAATCACATTGGCAATCATCGGAGTTGTTGCAGCAATGACAATACCAACGTTAATTGCAAAGATTAACAGTATCGTCACAGACAACCAACAAAAAGTATTCAATGCAAAAATTATTAAAGGTATGAACTTAACTAAAACCGCAGGGGATTTGAACGATACCTACACAAGCACCTATGATTTCTTAGTAAACGGCCTAGGCAAAAACCTAAAAATGGCAAAAGTATGTGATAAAGATCACATAAGAGATTGTATACCTTATGATAAAATTAAATTTGATAAAAAAGACGGTACAGAAGATACAGTAAACGTAGCAGATATAAAAACGGTAGCAAAACTAAATTTAAAAGCACCTTATATGGATCCTGCGGCATTTGTACTCGCAGACGGAACACCTGTAATAGTTAGTTATAACAAACAATGTATAGATGACCCTGATAAAGCAG